>VFKI01000072.1 GCA_009885665.1 Gammaproteobacteria bacterium | reverse complement strand
TCGCGATTCTCCCCCTTAAGAAAAAACGGCAGGAAAGCCGTTTTTGACGCACAAAGTGCGCCCGAAGGGTGAGCCTCCAAGGACGGAGGCGAATCTATCCCCCATCGCGCAAAGTCAGGTTACATCTGGCCTCGCTGGTGTTTTTCGAAGATTGTGCTGAATGGTTACGGAATTACCCTAATATCGAATAGCGCCGCATTTCAGCTATGATGGGCATAACCCTCAGCGTATGACAAAAGGAGTTATCTCAATGGCATGGTTCACAAAAATCAAAATTGCTATAAGCTTAAGTTTATTTGTTTTATTCGCTTGCTTCAGCTTATCCGCCCGCGCCGCCAATAATAATGATTTTGTCCGCGGCATCTACGTGACAGAATCTTCTATGGTCGACACCCCTTATCTGACTTATCTCGTCAACCACGCCAAAGCGGTTGGCATCAACACTTTTGTTGTCGATATGGATGGTGCTTCCAAAGTGTATGAAAAAAATGTCCAGCTACTCAAGCAAAATGGTATTCATTATGTCGCACGCATCGTGATATTCCCAAATGGCGGCACACCGGAGCGGGTTCACTCAATTCCGTATCGTGAAAAAAAATATCGCTTGGTACAAACCGCTATCGCCTATGGCGCAGACGCTATTCAACTTGACTATATCCGCTACAATACCGCGCAAGGCAGCTCGTCTCGGCATGCAGTTGATATTAACAATGTGATTGGCTGGTTCCGCCAAAGAATCCCCCAACATATTCCCTTACAAATCGATGTATTTGGCATTGCCAGTTTTGGCGAAGAAAAAAACATTGGCCAAAGTCTACCCTTGATCGCACGCAATGCCGATGTGCTTTGCCCGATGAATTATCCTTCCCATTTCGAACCTTTTGCGAAACACTCAAAAGATCCTTATGGCACAATTTATACCGCAATGACTGCGTTGAAAAAACAGTTCAACAATCGCTTACCTGTCAAAGTTATCGTCTGGATTGAAGCGTCTAATTACCGCTATGCCTATTCAGCGGCTTATAAACAAAAATATTTAGCCGCACAAATGAAAGCGGTTCACGATAGTGGTGCGCATGGCTGGTATGTCTGGAGCCCCAGTAATTATTACGATAATTTATTCCGCATGATGGCGAAAAAAGGTTCAACGCTTAATTAAAGCATAGCGGCAAACAAACGCGAGCGCCAATAAAACAACAGTGATATTGAGCTCGCGTCGCCGTCCAGCTATTAATTTAATGGCCACCCAGCTGATCAAGCCAAAGGCGATACCATCGGCAACGGAATAAGCCAGCGGCATGGTCAACGCGGTAATCGTCGCCGGCACATATTCCGTCACCTCTTCCCAATCGACATCCGCAAAAGCACGCGCCATCATACACGCGACAAAGACCAAGGCCGGCGCTGTCGCATACAATGGAATGGAGCGCGCCAAGGGTGCAAAAAATAAGGCCAATAGAAATAAAACCGCCACAACCACGGCCATCAAACCGGTACGACCGCCCGCGCGTACGCCAACGGCGCTTTCCACATAACTGGTCGTGGTCGATGTGCCCAGAAACGCACCGATAATCGCCGCCAAGCTGTCGGTTAATAATACGCGTTTCATGCGCGCCATTTCTCCGGCTTTATTCATCAAACCAATGCGATTGGCAATACCAATCAATGTGCCGGTATTATCAAATAAATCGACAAACAAAAACGCAAAGACGATGGTCAGCAAGCCCATATTGAGTGCGCCGCGTAAATCGAGCTGTCCCAGCGTCGGCAATAAACTCGGCGGCATAGAAAACACGCCCATAAACTTACCATATCCCAATAAAATACCGACGAGACTCACCACCAAAATACTGATGACAACAGCGCCCGTTACGCCCAGCGCGTCGAGCCCCACCATCAAAAAGAAACCCACAATGGCCAGTAACGTTTCGGGTTGATGTAAGTGGCCAAGCGTAACGAGTGTTGCCGGGCTCGCGACAATCAAACCCGCGTTTTTAAAACCAATCATGCCCAGAAATAAACCAATACCCGCGACGATTGCGACCTTTTGTGAACGCGGAATGGCGCGAATGATTGCTTCGCGTAATGGCAACAGACTTAATAATAAAAAAATGACGCCGGAAATAAACACTGCGCCCAAGGCCACTTGCCATGTATGGCCGCCACCCAGCACAACGCTATAGGTAAAATACGCATTCAATCCCATGCCAGGCGCCAATACGATAGGATAGTTGGCAAATAGACCCATCATAGCTGAACCGATTGCGGCTGCCAGACACGTTGCGACAAATACCGCACCGGCATCCATACCCGTTTGCGATAAGACTGCGGGATTGACGAAAATAATATAAGACATTGCGAGAAACGTCGATAAACCCGCAAGTAATTCGATTTTGACCGTGGTGTTGCGGGTAGCGAGCGCAAAGAATGACATAAACTGACGTATCCGACTGAATAAAAGAAATTGCGGCACAGATAATACCGTGGTTTCACTTTTTTGGCCATGCTATTATCGTCAGGCGACTTTAGGAGTAAAACAAAACGATGTCTACCACGCTCGCCATCCTCGGCGCCGGCAATATGGGTGCAGCCCTCGCCGGCGGCTTACTCAAACAAGGATTTACCGCTGACCATCTTTGGCTCACCGATCCTGATATAAGCAAGTGCAATGCCCTACAAAGCCAATTCCCCCCTATTCACGTCCACATCGATAATCTCGTTGCAGTTGAACACGCAGATGTTATTTTATTTGCCGTTAAACCTCAGGTAATGGCCGAAGTTGCTGCGCCACTCATCAATATCATCAAAAAGCATCAGCCGCTGATCATTTCCATCGCCGCCGGCATTCATATCGCTAAAATTCAGCAATGGCTGGGAGAACAAACCGCCATCGTACGTTGCATGCCCAATACGCCAGCGCTCATCGGCGCGGGCATGAGTGCATTATTTGCGAATCCACATGTCACACCCGCACAACGCCAAATTGCGGAAACCCTACTCGCCGCAGTGGGCAAAGTGTTGTGGCTCAATCGCGAAGAACAATTCGATGCCGTCACCGCACTTTCTGGCTCAGGGCCGGCTTATTTCTTTTTATTGATGGATGCGTTACAACAAAGTGGGCAAGCGTTAGGCTTATCGCCACAAGACGCGCAGCTGCTCACCATACAAACGGCGTTAGGGGCAGCACGTATGGCAAATGAAAGCGTCCTTTCACCGGCAGAATTGCAGCGCCGCGTGACATCCCCGGGCGGCACCACGGCTGCGGCACTCAATGTACTTGAAAATGCTGACATACGTGCTATCTTCAACAAAGCCCTTATCGCCGCACGTGACCGTTCACGTGCGTTAAGCTAGGAGATACCACAGGATGTTTACGCAAGCCTTACTTTTTTTGATTAGCACTTTATTCAATTTATATTTATTCGTATTAATTTTGCGCTTCATGCTCGCGCTCGCACGTGCTGATTATTATCATCCACTGACGCAATTTGTCACACGCTTGACCCAGCCCATAGTCGCGCCGGTGCGCAAATATATTCGCAATGTTGGCAACATTGAGTTGGCGACGCTATTGTGGCTATATTTTATTACGCTCATCAAAATGCTCGTCATTTTTCTATTATTTGGCGCCATACCGAATCTCATCCTGTTATTATTTTTTGCATTTATCGCGGCCATCAAGCTTATTTTATTGGCATTCACCATCGCTATCATCGTTCAAGCGGTCATGAGCTGGATCAGTCATGGCTATTCACCGCTACAACAAACCGTGAATAGCATTGTCGACCCCCTATTACGCCCTATCCGCCGCATCGTACCGTTGGTCGCTGGTGTGGATATCTCGCCACTGGTAGCATTGATTCTCCTGCAATTTATCAGCATTTTATTATCGCAATTTTAGTATCTATTACAAAAGATAGGGTAGAAGGAGTGAGGTACGCAGCACACTGCATTGACGAGCGTCAGAGGGGGAGAATAGCGCATTGTCTCGCCTCCTTCCCTGGAGGCTCGCCCTGGCGGGCGCACTGTGTGCGACAAAAACGGCTTTCCTGCCGTTTTTTCCCCCTCTGACAACTCCCCCATCGCTCCTCATTACTCTAATTTATGTAGGATATGACAAATCTATGACAAACCGCATCGTCCTCGCCAGCAGTAATGCGGGAAAACTCGCTGAGTTACGTTCACCATTAGCTGCCATGGGCATGGATCTCATTACGCAAGCCACGCTGGGCATCACCGATGCCGCGGAAACAGCCAGCACATTTGTTGAAAATGCGTTGATAAAAGCGCGCTGGGCGGCACAACACAGTGGCTTATCGGCGATTGCTGATGACTCGGGTCTGGTTGTCCCGGCGCTACAGGGCGAGCCGGGCATTTATTCAGCGCGTTATGCCGGCACGCCGCAAAATTCACGCGCCAATATTGCTAAATTATTAGAGGCCATGCAAGCGGTGCCTGCGAAAGACCGTCACGCTTGGTTTCATTGTACGTTAGTCTATATGGAATCCGCTGCCGATCCTGCGCCCCTTATTTTTGAGGGTCGTTGGCATGGTATGATATTGCAGGCACCGCGTGGTCAGGGCGGATTTGGTTATGATCCGATCTTTTTGGATCCAACCACCGGCAAGAGCGCGGCAGAACTCAGCCTTATTGAAAAATTGCAATTAAGCCATCGTGGTCAAGCATTACAGGAATTTATAAAATGTATGCACTCGAAGTAAATCATCTACACAAAACCTATGCTAATGGTCTGGTCGCATTAAAAGACATTAATTTGACCGTACCTGAAGGCGATTTTTTTGCGTTGCTGGGTAAAAATGGCGCGGGCAAGTCAACCACTATTGGTATTTTATGCTCCCTCGTCAATAAAACATCGGGTAAAATTAAAATTTTTGGCCATGACATGGATAAGCAATTATATGCGGCCAAATCCTGCATAGGCGTAGTACCGCAAGAATTCAACTTCAACCCCTTTGAAAAAATCAGCCAAATTGTCATTAATCAGGCGGGCTATTATGGCGTACCCTGGCGAGTGGCCTGTCAGCGTGCTGAAAAATATTTAAAAAAACTAGGCTTATGGGAAAAGCGCCATCAACCGGCGATGCGTTTATCCGGTGGTATGAAGCGACGCTTGATGATTGTACGTGCGCTCATGAATGAGCCACCTTTATTAGTATTGGATGAACCAACAGCGGGTGTCGATATTGAATTGCGTCATGGTTTATGGGAATTTTTGACTGAATTAAATAATAGCGGCACCACCATTATTCTCACGACGCATTATCTGGAAGAGGCGGAGCATTTGTGTCGTCATGTTGCCATCATTGATCATGGCAAGATTATTGAAGATGCGCCGATGAAGTCACTTATTCAGCAATTACATGTACAGACATTGGTATTAGATATTGCCGCCCCACTGGATGACGCACCAAAGCTGGAGGGGATTAAATGTCGGCAATTAGATAAAACAACGTTGGAAATTGAATTGAATATTACCCAAACCATTAATGTATTATTTGCCGCATTAAATAAAGCCGGCATTACCGTCGTCAGCCTACGACAAAAGATTAATCGCCTGGAAGAATTATTTGTCCGCCTGACGCAACCTGCGGGAGTTTCATCATGAACTTGATTATCAGCTATCCCAATCGTGTGGCACTGTATACCATCCTCAGAAAGGAAACCACGCGATTTTTACGTATCTGGACGCAAACCTTATTGCCGTCAGCCATTACCAGCACGCTGTATTTTATTATTTTTGGTAAATTGATCGGTTCGCAAATCCAGCCTATCCATGGCGTCAGCTATATGCAATATATTGTGCCGGGTCTGGTCATGCAAGCGATCATGCTGAATGCGTACTCCAATACATCATCGTCTTTTTTTGGCGCTAAATTCAGCCGTAGCGTTGAAGAAATGCTGGTGTCATCGATGCCGGATCTCACCATCATGCTGGGCTATACGGCCGGCGGTGCGCTGCGTGGCATTTTGACGGGTTGTATCGTCTTGATGATTTCAATGTTATTTACGCATATTCACATTCAAAGTTTTACGATTGTGATACTGATGGCTGTGTTGTCTGCGTTATTATTTTCATTGGGCGGGCTGATCAATGCCATTTTTGCCAAGAAATTTGATGATGTCAGTTTTGTGCCCACTTTTATTCTTACGCCACTCACGTATTTAGGCGGCATCTTCTTTTCCATTTCACAACTCTCTCCTTTCTGGCAAAAAGTGGCGTTATTGAACCCTATTTTGAATATTGTTGATACCTTTCGTCAAGGCATGTTAGGCACCTCAGACATCGACGTGCGCTTTGGCTTTTTACTGGTGACGGTGCTATTCCTCATCCTGATTGGCTGGTGTATGATGTTGCTACGCCGTGGTACGGGTTTACGGACTTGAACATGAGCGGACTTGAACATAAGGGATGCTCTACATGCTAAAACATATTATCGCGTTTATTCTTATCAGCCTTGCAGTTGTTTTATTTGCTAGCGTCTTTCAACATGGTCTAGATTATTTACTCACCGCACACGCATGGACGGCCAACCAACTCAAGCTGATTTTTTCCGGCAGCCAAGCCGCCGACATCATCCGCCAAATATTAGCCCTCTTCGCCATCCCACTCATTATTACCCTTATTCCTGTCGCCATTTATTGGTTTGCTAAACGCGGCTGGCTGCCATGGGCGATGGAAATTTTTTGGATAATGTGGTTTGTGCAAACTGCATTGGTCGTGATGCAAGCCTCGCCGCTAAAAAAATAAAAATTGGCGTAAGCATCGTGCATAGTAAGGGAATGACACGCACCCCAAGGTGCTTGTTAATTGTATTCCCCCAGAAAAAGTCGTAGTCTCCTGTTGTATTCCCCCAGAAAAAGTCGTAGTCTCCTGTTGTATTCCCTCAGAAAAAGTCGTAGTCTATCCCTGTCTTCCCCCATTTTTTAACACTGACAAATCATAACCTGCTGATATGAAAAGAGATTTATTAAAAGCGCTGCAAGCCTGGCGATCACACCCCTTACGCAAACCGCTGATTTTGCGTGGTGCACGCCAAGTCGGAAAATCTTGGCTTGTAGATACGTTTGCCCAGCAGTTCGATGCGCATGTCACCATTAACTTTGAAAAAAGCCCTGAAGTCAGCCAATTTTTTGCGGGCAGCATCGACATCCCGCGTTTACTGGAACGGTTAAGTCTTTATGCGGGCAAACCTATCCAACCTGGAAAAACGCTCTTATTTCTGGATGAAATTCAAGCGTGTGAAGCTGCGCTGATTTCGCTGCGTTACTTTAAAGAAGAATGTCCCGCGTTACATGTCATTGCCGCTGGCTCGCTGCTTGACTTTGCCATTGATAAATTGGGCATGGCCGTCGGTCGGGTACAATTTCTTTATCTTTACCCGCTTTCTTTCAGCGAATTCTTAACCGCACAACAACGCGATGATCTGCGCCAATTCATCCAACAACAATCCCCTGATCCGGTATTACACTCTCAATTACTAGATTATCTCAAAACCTATTTCTGGCTAGGCGGCATGCCGGCAGTTGTTGATAGTTGGCTGCGTTTTAAAGAAGCTGAGTTTTGCCACGCGCTGCAAGATGAAATTTTACTCGCTTATCGCGATGACTTTCAAAAATATGCCCATAAGCATCAACTCGACAATGTCGAAAAAATGTTTATGGCGATCCCACAACAATTAGGTCGAAAATTTAAATTTTCTGAAGTAGACAATGATTCACGCGCCGAACCTTTAAAAAAAGCGTTAACATTGCTACATAAAGCGAGCATCGTTCATTTTGTCTATCATTCATCCGGACAAGCACTTCCCTTAGGCGCAAGCAAGGACTTAAAAAAATTCAAAGCCTTTTATTTTGACATAGGGTTAGCACAGCGCATGCTAGGACTCAATTTAACCCAGTGGGTGACACAACCGCTCGAAGTCAGACATATTGGCGCAATGGCAGAACAATTTGTTGCGCAAGAATACATTGCCTATACCTCAATCAAAGCACCGCCAGAACTGTATTATTGGCATCGCGAAGGCAAAAACACCAACGCCGAGGTGGATTTTTTGTTCACAAAAGAAGGACGCATTATTCCTACTGAAGTCAAAGCAGGCAACCGCGGTGGCTTGAAAAGTCTGACAATGTTTTTAGCAACGCATCCGCAGAGCACGTGCGGGCTTAAAATATCGGAAGCTTTGTTCGATAACAAAACACCCGTCAGAAATATCCCGTTATATGCCATAGAGGCATGGCTTACGGCAAAGTGCTAAGGAACGTGTTCGTTCCTCTACCCTATCATAATCAATTAAAAATAATACGCCACGCCAACCATCAGCCGTGACGTCAAGCGCATCACGCCTTTGATCACCGCAGGCAATTCAGCCGCGCCCGCCGCCACTGCCGCATCACGATGCGCGCCTTCATCTTGCTGCATTTGATGCACCACGGCGCGGCTCTTGGTATCCGCTGGCGGCAAACTGGCCAAATGATTTTCCAAATGATTGACCACTTGACGCTCGGTTTCCGCTAAAAATCCCAAACTCCATTTATCGCCTATCATGCCTGCGGTCAAGCCAATCGCAAACGCGCCCGTATACCAAAGCGGTGTTAAATAACTACGATGTGAGTGTAATTCACTCAACCGTCGACTACACCACGCCAAATGATCACCTTCTTCGACAGCCGCTTCAGCCATTTTGGTGCGAACCTCTGTCGCGCGCGACACTAGGCCTTGACCATGATAAAGCCCTTGCGCCGCCACTTCACCCGCATGATTCACCCGCATACACCCCGCCGCATGGCGTATTTCTGCTGCGTTCAATTCCGGTTCCACTTGATTTTGCGCAGGGTAAGGCCGCCCCGTGGTTCGGGGAATATCAAATAACGTACGCAAGCCGTCATCCAATAAACAGCAAATTTGTTCTGGTAAAGAATAACTTCGTTGCATAGTGCAAGTATCCCAATCGAATCAATTCAACTATAATACGCCGCTATGTTTAAAACTGAAATCATCGCGACACACCCCACCTTGCCAGCACGCGTCACGCGCGTCACCACTGCGCATGGCGAATTCAGCACGCCTGCCTTTATGCCGGTCGGCACGCGCGCTTTCGTCAATCATATGACGGTAACCGATCTGACGGATGCCGGCAGTCAAATCATTTTGGGCGGCAACACCTATCATATGTTATGTGCGCCAGGCTTGGACATAATTGAACGCGCCGGCGGCATGCATCAATTTATGGCATGGCATAAACCCATGCTGACAGATAGCGGTGGCTTTCAAGTATTTAGCCTCTCAAAACAAGGGAATATTTGCCGTATCGATGATGTCGGCGCGCATTTCAAGCATCCGATCAACGGTAAAGTGATTCATCTGACGCCGCAAACTTCAATTCAAACCCAAAAAATTACCGGCGCCGATATCATCATGGTCTTTGATGAATGCACGCCTGAAACCGGCGGACGTGATGCGGCGGAAAAAGCCATGGCACGCACGGCGCGGTGGTTGCATGAATCCATTGATGCGCATCTTGCCCAGCCAACCTCTGCGTATGGTTATGCGCAAGCGTTATTTGGTATCGTACAAGGCGGCAGCTTCCGTGATTTACGCGAACAAAGTGCCGCGCAAATTGTTGCGTCTGGTGTTGACGGTATTGCGATCGGCGGCGAAGTGATTGGTTTTGATATGCTAAAAACACGTGAAATTATTGATTGGGTACGGCCACTTTTACCCGAAAATAAATCACGTTATACCATGGGTGTCGGCTTGCGGCCGCAAGATTTAATTGATGTCGTCGCTGCCGGAATTGATATGTTTGATTGTGTTGCACCGACGCGTAATGCGCGTCACGGTGCATTGTATTGTGGCGCAATCGTTGAAGAAAAGGTTGACGGGCATGATTGGTTACGCTTTGTTGGCGCGACGGACACGGGTCACATCCTCATCAAAAAAGCCATTTATGCCACCGATGACAACCCCATTATGCCAGGTTGCGCATGTTACACGTGTCAGCACTTCACGCGCGCTTATCTTCACTTTCTTTTCAAGCAAAAATCACAATTATATGGTCAGCTGGCGTGTATCCATAATGTTGCCGTGATGCATGCGGTGTGCGCCAAGATGCGTGAGATTATCATCAATAGCGGCTCACTTACTCGCGCCAATCTCGCGCAACCAGGCATTGAGCCCACCGGTTAAATTACATACCTGCGTAAATCCTTGTGACAACAAAAATTCTGTTGCGCGGCTAGAACGTCCACCCGCCTGGCAATGCACGACAATATGTTTTTGTTTATCCAATTCGCCGATGCGATCCGGCAAATCCTTAAGCGGAATCAAATGTCCACCCAAATTTGCCGCAGCAAATTCTTCGGGGTCACGTACATCCAATAGAAAAAAATCTGCGCCTGCGGTACGCATAGCAGCCAGTTCATGAACGGTAATTGCGGGAATACGCATAGAACATTTTCCTTTAGTCAAAATATTATGATCAGTATACCTATTACACCTGAAGATGCGAAGTCTCTTGCCGTGCGCAGGGTATATCCGAGCGCAACCCTCTCATGCAGTTTGTCGCGTACTCAGTTCCCCTCCCTATCTTTTGTAATAGATACCCATTTACTGTCCACTGTTTAGACCGGTTTATAACATATATTTAATAGCTCGGCTCTGCTCGTGCTCGTGCCCACTGCCGGGTCTTTTTCCAATTTAGTGCGGAGCTCTTTAAAGATAGAGTACTGTGTGTCAGATAAAATGGCATGGCGCGGCGATGTCGCAACCTCCGCGGTCTTTTGCTGCTTGGGCGCCGGCTGTTCATCTGCGGGCTCAGCAAAAAACTGATCGTTTAATAACGCATTTTTTTGTTTACGCTTTTTTCTAAGTTCTCTTTGTCTAAAAGTATTCGCTATACAAGCGTCCTCCCTCTCCGTCGGCTTTTCCGTCGGCTTGTTCTCGAAAAAAAAGCGAAAATTACCCGATGGTTTTTCTTTTATCTCTTTCTGTATCTCTATTACATTTTGTTCTTCATTAATAGCGGCACCTTTTGTTGCCAGCACTAATTTTTCACTTATGCTATAAATATGTCCGTCTTTTAGTTTAATCTCGTGAAAGAATCTGTCTTTTAATAAAATAACCGGAGGAGATGCCTCAACACTAGACGCACTGCTCACCGATTGCAATTTCACCGCTTCGCGGCCTAGCACAAAAGGTAGCTCTGGTAGCTCTTTAATGATAGTTGCCTTAACCCAACTACCCTTTTTTAATTGATCCTTTTCTAGCGGCATAGGCGCTTCTCTTCTATTACTTGGATATGAAAAAATAAACGTCCTCAACCGTAACTATTCAGCTGGGGCTGCATTTTGCAGAAAACGGCCAGATTTGAGGCAAGGTTTTGTGAAAGATTTTCGAAAAAGCGGAGCATACATAGAAGTATGTGAGCATTTTGAGAAAAATTTTCGCAAAAGATTGCCCAAAGATGGCCGTTCGCCTAAGGTACCTGAACAGTTACCCTCAACCTCTATCGCCATACTAGGCGAAAGAATGATAATATAACCGCAGCAGCTGATCAAGAAATATTCAATCGATGCGTTTCACCTCATCTCGCAAAATTCGCATAAGGAATTGCTATGTCTGTCATCCCTATTTTCCCAGAGTTAAAACTGACCTTTGAAATTTTCACACGTGTCGCCATCGCCTTTTTATTTGGCGCGCTGATCGGCTGGGAGCGGGAGCGACATGGTAAAAGTCGCTCAGCGGGCATCCGTACCTATGGTGCTATTTCATTGGGTGCCTGTGTCTTTGGCGTATTGTCGATTTCTATTCCCACTGGGCAAGGCGACATTTCACGCATCGCGGCGCAAATCGTCAGCGGCATCGGCTTCCTCGGCGGCGGTTTAATTTTTCGCGAAGGCAGCACGGTCAGTGGCTTGACCACTGCCGCCACGCTCTGGGCAACCGCTGCCGTGGGTCTTGCCGTTGCGTTTGGTTTTTATTTATTAAGTTTTTTGACCGCATTATTGATTTACTTATTGCTTTACCTACCCCGTTTGAAGTGGTGGCAGCACATCACCGGTCGGCCGACGAATGATGAGCAAGGATGACATCGTCTCTACTACAAAAGATAAATCACTAATAATACACTTGCTGCCACGAGCCGGGTTGAGCCACATACGTTTTTTTCCACGATGAATTGAGTGAGGGTAGTGCACTTAATATCGTGCTGCTATACGTTATCGTACTATTACCCTTAAATGACATATCCGATTCGCTGGCAATCGAACCATTAATCGACGCCGTGCCGTTTATATCCACCGTTCCTGTTACATAGACAAAACCATTGATGGTCACATTGCCATTAAGACTCAAATTGCCATTAATAATGAGGATATCAGGGCTATCAGCTGTGCCGATTGTGCCGCCATTCAAGGATAAATCGCCCGTAACCCATATTGTCTGGCCATTGACCCCGCTGATATTACTGCTATCGTACGATTGATTCGCACTCGCCTGAATAGTCGCCTTGGATTGAGTAAAAAATTGGCCAAATAAATTAGCGCCCGTCAGTGCCGTATTATTTTCCATGACATCTGCCATCCATGAACTCTTCGAGGATGCCGCCACCAATCCTTCCGCACTATTCACTTGACTTCCAAAACTCCCTTCCGTGTTTATCGTTGTCGCAGAAAGCACATTAGCACCGGCAAACTGTGCGCTGGCGGTTGTCACATTCGGATTAATAAACGTGCTATTGCCTGACGCAGAAATTGTTCCCGCCGAAACTGCCGCAGGTATTGCCGTACCCGAACCGGTCGGCACCGAAAAACTTGCCAAGGTCAGCACACTTTGTAACATCACCTTGGCAACTGGCGAGGTAAGATTCGGCACACCTGCGGTCGCGCTCAACAGACATTGGGTTTGCGACACGGCAGCCGCTGACGCATGTATGGCTGCCGCTGAACCGCCCGCACCACGCGTCAATCCTGTCAATTGATTCCCCGATACGCCGGTATACGTGATAGTTTCCTGGTCAATCGTCACTGCACCACTCACGGCAAAACCACTCGAACTGGCGAGCGTTAACGTAGCTGCTGTGGCGGTAATGGCACCATTTAATGTCGAACTCGCTGAACTCGCGCTGCCGGTTACCGTAAAGTTACCCGCGCCCAATGCTGTATTGGTCACTGCGGGCAAACCCGAAATGGCGTTACACGTTGTTGCGCTTGATACCAATAGGCGGTTCGCCGTTTCAATGCCAGAGTTTGCAATATAATAGGCGCGCTCTGTTTGTAAATACGTATTATTCGCCAACCGATTCGCCGCCAACATATAACTTACGCCAATCGCAAAAAAACCTATCACGACGATCAATAATGCTGCGAGTATCATCAAAAAGCCACGCTGCTGTTTCATGTGCTAAATGCCTCCGGAAACACGGTGGTGGTGACGGTCATGCTCTGAATCCCGCCGCCAGAAAATGTTACGCTGACGCCAATATAGCGAATAGCAGAAATAGTCGACGTGGTCGAACCCGCGCTGGTGTAATACGTGAACGTCAGTGCGCTGACATGACTCGCCAATGCTTGGCTATTGCGCATCAAGTTACTACCGCTCAATGAATAGCTGATGGACGTACCACCGCTATTGGTGAAAGTAAATGTACTGGCCGTCGCCGTGCTGATATTGCTAACCGCGGGTACGCTGCGAAAATCACGGCTCATTCGCTCCATCGCCAGCTGTACATTACGATATGAACCATTGAGATTCGAGGCATTGCGATACGACGTCAATCCCACTGCTAAAAATCGACTGGCGATGACAATGATGATGCCGGTGATAATAATAACAATCACCAATTCAATTAACGTAAAGCCTGCGCGCGCTTTTTTTATGTTGATCATGGGCTGCTCACTTTGCCAGTTTGCGGCGTAATAGACACGGCCGCGCTATTACCGCCGAAACTCAAGGTAATCGTTGCGGTACTCGCGAGTGCGGTGCCGGGAAACGCGGTATCGGTATAGGGCACACCGTTACTATCAAAATTGATTAAATTATTGGGCAAATTGGTCAGACTCATGGTCATGCCGGAGGGTAACGTGATGGTGGCGCTACCCATGGGTAAGGGGATGGCGGTGCCACTATTATTTTGGATTTGATAGGTGGTGCTACTGGTTTCGACGAAACGATAGCGTTGACCCGACGTCATCGCCTGCGATTGCGCATAGCCGATATCATTGGCGAGTTGGCGTGCGGCGCCATTGAGACGTAACGATGTATTAGATGAATATTTGATGGCGACATATGCCACCACGATCACCATCACCAACATGACGATGATTATTTCTATCAACGTAAAGCCTGTATTGTTACGGCTTATTTTCTTCATTAACGACATCCCCTGTCAGCGTAGCCTGTAACGTGATTGTACAAGTCATTGTCAATCACGGCAAATGATTAGCTTTAACACCGACATTCCAAGGATCCGTCTTTTTTGTATCTATTACAGTAACTATTCAGATGGCTAGTCGGGCAAAGCCCTCCTGACGCATAGGGCAGAAGAACTGCTACGACTATCTTTTCCTTCTTTTCGCAGTCGGCGATGGAGATTGATCCGCTGCGCCAGCATTTATGTTCTTAAATATGCTTAAATTTGGCGAAAGGCTTCTATCTCCAGATTGAACGTTCGTTTCGCACATGGATGACAAGACCAAGAGCGCAGGCGGTGGCAGCGGCTGGCTATCTGATATTTTTCTTTTTTGGCCGCGTGCAATAAATTTTTCTATAAAAGATCCCGCTTGAGGCGATATCGACGACGCTGGGTTTTGTGAAATCCGGGATGTATTGGATAATGATACCTGTAGGGTTTGCGCACTGCCCGCGAATGCGTCCTCAACATCAATAAATTTATTAAATAATTTCTCTTTTGCCTGCGCTAATTCTTTCTCTTTTTTATGCGTTCGCTCTAGCGCTCGGGTGAGCGATTTAAGTTGTGTCACGACCCAAGCTATGCCTTTTTCTTTAATGTTATCTGTCAATTTATGCGCTTTAGCATTCAATTGCTCAACGTCCTGAGTCTCATTTTCAAATGAACAATAAAAATAATCTGCCAAACAAATCGCATGCTGCGGATAAGTGCACAATAATTGAGAAATATCTGCTGTTAAAATATCAAGGTTGTGCAGCACTTCCTGTGCCGTTTGATAATCTTCCAATTCATGTTCGGTTAGTTGCTGAACGCGTTGTTCATCATGCGTCGATAATCGCTCCGTTTGTTGCGTGTCTTGATTAGATGGAGACGCCGCTAATTTTTCTTTTGGCATAATTAATATCCTTCATCATTTTGCAACAAGTCATATAGATTCAAAACGATAGTCTCTACTACAATGGCACTAAGTTAAGCGTTAATGTACGCTACACCAATAAAATAGCAGCGTAGCAGAATGCGGCAACTCTCACCGCTGCCGTCGTTGCGAGGAGCGCCTAGCGCGCTCCGGGAAAAGCACTATCGGGTGAGTGTAGTCCCCTCCCGCCCTTCGGGCACCCTCCCCGCTAGCGCAAAAAGCGCGCTCCGGGGAGGGAATGCTTTGTCCTCCCCCGACACGCGTAGCGTGAGCGGGGGAGGTGGCGCGCAGCGCCGGAGGGG
>VFKI01000073.1 GCA_009885665.1 Gammaproteobacteria bacterium | reverse complement strand
TTCTTTAATAATACCGAAGTTGGGGTGAACGATGGGGCTCGAACCCACGACAACCGGAATCACAATCCGGGGCTCTACCAACTGAGCTACGTCCACCATTACACGACATTTGCGCGCCTGACAGGATTCGAACCTGTTACCCTCGGCTTAGAAGGCCGATGCTCTATCCGATTGAGCTACAGGCGCCTCACCACTGTCAGCGAGCTAAAATAATCGGGGTAGAGGGATTCGAACCCCCGACATCCTGCTCCCAAAGCAGGCGCGCTACCAGACTGCGCTATACCCCGCATCCAATATAACGAGCTGGGCATGATACCTGTAGCAGCATGCTTAAATCAAGAGATTTAAATAGAAAAAATCAGAAGTTTCGCATCTTCAAATGTAACCGGTATATATCAACATCAATATTGAGGTTACACTTACCAATACAAAACCGACAAGACGGCTACTCTTTCATCGGCACTCATGATAATGTCTCGCCTTGGTATACGCATTACACTTGAAGATGCTAAGCATTAAACAGGAAAAAAATATGTCCCAAGCACAATGCATCGACGGCAAAGCAATCGCAACGCAAATTCGCAATGAAATTGCGGCCAGCGTGCAAACGCGTTTACAACAAGGTTTGCGCGCGCCGTGTCTCGCCGTCATTTTGGTTGGTGAAGATCCCGCTTCAGCGATTTATGTACGCAACAAACGTGAAGCATGTCGTACTGCCGGCGTACAATCGATATCACATACTTTGCCGGCTGATTGCAGCGAAGTAGAATTACATCGCTTGATAGAAAAATTAAATCACGATGACAGTGTCAACGGTATTCTATTGCAACTGCCATTACCCGCGCATATTGATGCAGATGCTTTATTGGAATTAATTACTCCACATAAAGATGTCGATGGTTTTCATCCTTATAATTTAGGTCGTCTCGCGCAACGCCGCCCCACGCTACAACCTTGTACACCTTATGGCATCATGCAGTTATTAGATCGCATTGGTGAAATTTATAAAAATCGTCATGCCGTGATCGTTGGCGCATCCAATATTGTCGGCCGCCCAATGGCATTAGAATTATTATTAGCCGGTTGCACCACAACGGTTTGTCACCGTTTTACCCGTGATTTAGGCTATTTTGTTCGTCAAGCGGATATCGTCGTCAGCGCTGTCGGCAAACCTGGGATTATTAAAGGGGAATGGATAAAAATCGGTGCAACTGTGATTGATGTGGGTATTAATCGCTTAGCCGATGGCTCGCTCACCGGAGATGTTGAATTTAATATTGCCCGCGAACGCGCCGCATGGATTACCCCTGTACCAGGTGGTGTCGGCCCCATGACCGTTGCCATGTTGTTAAAAAATACGTTGACCGCTGCTGACAATGCGTTAAAAAACGCTAACAATCGTGTTAATAACACTTAAAAACACGCTAAAAACACGTTAAAAACACGCCAAAAACCGCGCAAAAAACAGTCTAAACAGACAAACCAATTTAAAAACAAGAAAATCGTTATTATTCAATAACTTATGAAAATGCAAGGTGCAAAAGTCTTCAGCAGTTTGCCTATTTCAGCACTTTTTACAGCAACAGCTCAGCACCTACCCCCTCACCCGACCGCCTAAGTGCCTACGGCACTAAGGCGGCTGACGGGTGAGGGCTTGGCGTAGCCGGCTACTTACTCACCATCAAACTTCGCTTTCATTAAATCACCCAGCGTCGTTTTCAACGGTGCCGCATTTTTCTTGCTGTCTTTGTCTTTACCAGCAGATTTACGGTTCGCATCTTTTGCATCTTTACCTTCCTTAATGGGCTTGGTGGTTAAAGAAACAGCGTGCGTTTTTCTATCGGTGCCATTGATGCGTGCATCAACTGTATCGCCCAGTTTAAACTGCAGATGCATGTCATCGATGCTATCTTGCATATCGCTATTGCGCAAGATACCCGTGACCTTATCCGCTAACACCACAGTAATCGACTTATCTTCAACTTCCAATACCACACCGGATACTTCAGTGCCTTTTTCATTGGCTTCGAGATAATCGTTAACCGGATCGCCTTCCAATTGCTTAACACGCAAGGAAATACGTTCACGCTCTGCATCAATGCTCAAGATAACCGTATGGACTTCATCGCCCTTCTGGAATTTACGAATCGCTTCGGTGCCTTCCGCTTCATTCCAAGAAATATCCGATAAATGTACCAAACCATCGATCCCGCCATCCAAGCCAATAAACACGCCAAAATCGGTGATGGATTTGATTTTGCCAGTGATTTTATCGCCTTTTTGATGCGTAGTTGCAAAAGCTTCCCATGGATTGAGATTACATTGTTTTAAGCCCAGCGAAATACGGCGGCGTTCACCATCAATGTCTAACACCATCACTTCCACTTCTTGGCCTAAGTGCACCACTTTACCTGGATTGACATTTTTATTGGTCCAATCCATTTCAGAAACGTGTACTAAGCCTTCAATACCGGCTTCGACTTCAACAAAGCAGCCATAGTCGGTAATATTAGTGACTTTACCCGACAAACGCTTGCCAACCGGGTAACGCAAGCTGATATCCGCCCAAGGATCATCGCCCAATTGCTTCAAGCCTAATGATACACGCGCACTATCACGATCAAATTTTAATACACGTACTTTTAATTCATCGCCAATCGCGAGAATTTCACTTGGATGACGCACGCGCTTCCACGACATATCGGTGATATGCAGTAAGCCATCGATGCCGCCTAAATCAATAAATGCACCGTAATCGGTAAGGTTTTTGACGATACCTTGGATTTCATCGCCTTCTTTCAGACGATCCAATAACGCTTCGCGTTCAACACTGTTTTCTGCTTCCATCGCCGAACGACGTGAAACAACAATATTGTTGCGTTTAGCATCGATTTTAATAACTTTGAAATCAAATTCTTTGCCTTCCAAATTTTCTGGGTCGCGTACTGGACGCACATCCACCAATGAACCTGGCAAGAAGGCGCGAATACGATTGACTTCAACCGTGAATCCACCTTTGACGCGGCCTTGAATAACGCCACGTACATTTTCTTTTCTTTCGAAAGCTTCTTCGAGAATAATCCATGCTTCTTGACGTTTCGCACGTTCACGTGACAAACGCGTTACGCCAAAGCCATCGTCAACCATTTCGAGTGCGACACGTACCCTATCGCCTTCGGCAACTTCAACATTGCCACGCTCATCCTTAAACTGCTCAATCGGGATGACCGGTTCTGATTTTAAACCCACACTGATCGTCACAAAATCAGCTGTCACTTTAACAACCGTACCTTGTAGGATAGTGCCTGGCACCATAGGTGTTTTACCAATACTTTCTTCAAATAACTGTGCGAAACTTTCGGTCATGGGAGGGAGTTCAACTAGGTTAGTTAATAAAAAACAGTTTAGCTCGATTGCTAACTGCAGCTATGCCACACACGCAACACGTGAGCAACGACTTCTTCGATGGTCAGGGTATCGGTATCGATACAAATTGCATCGACTGCAGGCTGCAAAGGGGCGATTGCCCGGCTTTGATCCCGCGAGTCACGCTCAGCAATCTCACGCGCAAGGTCGCCAAGATTACCACTAACGCCTTGCTGCTTCAACTGTAAATAGCGCCGCCGCGCTCTTTCCGCCGCACTCGCCGTTAAAAATATCTTACAATTGGCATCGGGGAAAATAACGGTGCCCATATCACGGCCATCGGTCACCAATCCCGGCCACTGGCGAAAGGCGCGTTGCCGTTCGAGTAATGCGGTACGTACTGCCGAAATAGCGCCCACTTTAGACGCCATATTGCCCGTGGTTTCTAAGCGAATAACGTCGGTGACATCGATATTTTCCAATAGAATTCGGATTGGATGGTGATCGGGCGCTTCTTCAAAATATAAATCCAGCTTGCCCGCCAACGCAGCGAGTGCCGACCCGTCATCCAATGCAATTTGATGTTGCGTTGCAGCTAAACCCAATGCGCGGTAAAGCACGCCACTATCCAGCATATGCCAACCCAGTTTTGCCGCCATGCGCCGCGTGACTTCACCCTTGCCCGTGCCACTGGCGCCATCAATCGTGATGACGGGCGGAAGTGTATTATGATTATCCATTATTCTTCTACCACTCCACCTTCGATCATCACCACTTTTTCCATAGCGACTAATGCTTCTGCTTCCGCTAAATTAATCAAACGCACGCCTTGGGTATTTCTACCCACGACCGACACTTCATCTATAGGCATACGCACCAAAGTCGCGCGGTTGCTGATTAACATAATTTCATCGCCTGGCAACACTTGCAGCGCACCGACCACACGGCCATTACGCTCTGTCACCTGAATGGAAATGACCCCTTGTCCACCACGGCCGGTGCAACGATATTCATCAATGGCCGTGCGTTTACCATAGCCATTTTCAGTCGCTGTTAAAATAGCCCCCTCGCCATGCACCACCACCAACGAAATCATCCGCTGACCGGCGGGGAGTTTTACCCCTCGTACACCGCGCGCTTGTCGCCCCATGGAACGGACATCTTCTTCGCTGAAGCGTATCACTTTGCCTGCATCGGTAAACAACATCACATCTTGCTTACCATCACTGATATCCACGCCAATCAAAGCATCATTGTCGTCGAGTGCGAGCGCAATCAACCCATTACTGCGTGGCCGGGCAAAGGCCGTTAACGGCACTTTCTTGACCACACCCATGGTGGTGGCCATAAACACATAAAGATCTTCGGTATATTCACTGACGGGTAAAATCGCGCTGATTTTTTCGCCTTCCGCCAAGGGTAATAAATTGACGATCGGTTTACCGCGCGCATTACGCCCTGCTTGTGGCAATTGATAGGCTTTAAGCCAATACACTTTACCCGCGCTGGAAAAACATAGGATAGTTGCATGTGAATGCGTGACTAATACACGTTCAATATAATCCTCTTCTTTGATCGTTGTTGCGGATTTACCCCGCCCACCACGATGCTGCGCTTGATAGAGCGCTACCGGTTGTGATTTAGCATAGCCTTCGTGTGACAAAGTGACGACCACTTCTTCTTGCGGCAATAAATCTTCCAAACAAAAATCGCCACTGCTTTCAATGATTTCCGTGCGGCGCGCATCGCCGAATTGATTGCGCACTTCCAGTAATTCAGCGCGGATCACCGCCATCAATTTCATTGTATCCGCAAGGATTTCTTTCAATCTTGCGATCAACGCTTGTAATTCACGGTATTCCGCTAAAATTTTATTTTGTTCCAACCCGGTTAAACGATGTAAGCGCATTTCTAAAATCGATTGCGCTTGTTCAGGCGATAAATGATAGCCATCGTCCGCCAAGCCGTATTGCGCATCGGCGCCGGCGCGTTCCAATAAATCTGTCATGGTTGCTGGACGCCAAACGCGCGCCAATAATGCGCTGCGCGCTTCGGCTAAATCTTTAGATTGCTTAATCAGCGCAATCATTTCATCAATATTCGCCAAAGCAATCGCCATGCCTTCTAAAATATGGGCACGCGCGCGCGCGGCACGTAATTCAAACACCGTGCGGCGCGTCACGACTTCGCGGCGATGCCGTAAAAAAGCCGCTAAAATTTCACGAATATTTAAGATGCGCGGCTGATTATCGATCAGCGCCACCATATTGATGCCATACACGGTTTGTAATTGCGTATGGACAAATAAGTTATTTAAAATGACATCAGTATTTTCACCGCGGCGCACTTCTATCACCACGCGCATGCCTTGTTTATCCGATTCATCGCGTAATGCCGAAATGCCTTCGATTTTTTTCTCTTTGACCAGTTCGGCGATCCGCTCGACCAGCCGCGCTTTATTCACTTGATACGGCAGTTCCGTCACGATAATGCGTTCGCGCCCGGTGGTTTCTACTGTTTCAATTTCGGTGCGCGCGCGCACGGTAATGCGACCGCGACCGGTGCGATAGGCTTCTAAAATGCCGGCGCGACCATGAATAATACCCGCAGTCGGAAAATCCGGTCCTGGCATATAGGCCATCATTTCTTCGACGGTGATCTCCGGTTTATCAATCATCGCCAGCGTGGCATTGATGGTTTCGGTGAGATTATGCGGCGGAATATTGGTCGCCATGCCCACCGCGATACCGGATGAGCCATTAATCAATAAATTCGGAAAACGCGCGGGAAACACCACCGGCGAATGTTCAGATTCATCGTAGTTGGGGACGAAATCGACGGTTTCTTTCTCAAGGTCGGCCAACAACGCATGGGCAATACGCGACATACGCACTTCG
>VFKI01000090.1 GCA_009885665.1 Gammaproteobacteria bacterium | reverse complement strand
GCGGTATCCTCTACATAAAATAGGGTATAAGGTTGCGATGGGGTGGGTGTCCTTCGGTCCGAAGCGCAGCTCTCCCCTCATGACGCTCATCTCATGCAGTTTGCCGCGTACTCAGTTCCTCTACCCTATCTTTTGTAGTAGATACCTTTTGCAGTTCTTGTTATTCATATTATTACCGTTCACCGCGGATGCGCTGCCCAATGATGCGCAGCAACCCATGCATGTGGCGGCGGCTTCTTTTTCATATAATTACAAAACCGGCGCTAATATTTATCAAGGCGATGTCAAAGTGACACAAGGTAGTTCGCGACTGAATGCAGATCGTGTTGAAACGCAAACGGATGCACAACACCATTTGGAAAAAGCCACGGCATATGGCGCAAAATTACCGGCAGAATATTGGAGCGTCCTTCAGCCGGGTGAACCGCCACTCCACGCCATTGCTGCAGTTATTTATTTTTATCCAAAAAAATCGCTGATTATCTTGAAAGGTAATGCTAAAGTCATGCATGGTAGCAATTCGGTCACAGGTTCAGTTATCGCCTATAATATGAAGACAGAGATTGCAACAGTACCCCCCAGTAAAGCAGGTCGCGCCACTGTTATCATCAACCCAAATCAGGCAAGCTTGTGAATAAACTACATATTGATAAAATTAGCAAGACGTATAAAAGCCGCAAAGTGGTCAATGCCATTTCGCTCGAAATCAATCGTGGCGAAGTCGTTGGCTTATTGGGACCTAATGGCGCGGGCAAAACCACTTCTTTTTATATGATCGTTGGTTTAATCAGCTGCGATGAAGGGATTATCCAGCTAGATGGCCGCGACATTACCCACTTACCTGTTCATGTACGCGCCCAGGCAGGCATCAGCTATTTACCACAAGAAGCTTCTATTTTCCGCAAATTGAGCGCTGCCGACAATATTATGGCGATTCTTGAACTGCGCCGTGATTTAACAAATGCACAGCGTCAAGAAAAATTGGAACACTTACTCGACGAATTTCACATTGGCCATATCCGCGACACTAAAGGCATTAGCCTGTCAGGCGGAGAGCGGCGCCGCGTTGAGATTGCGCGCGCGCTTGCCACTGAGCCACAATTTATTTTGCTAGATGAACCGTTTGCTGGCATCGATCCTATTTCTGTGGTCGATGTCAAACGTATCATTACCCATTTGCGTGAACGTAATATTGGCATCTTGATCACGGACCACAATGTCCGCGAAACATTAGCCATTTGCGGTCGCGCTTATATCGTCAACCAGGGCGAAGTTTTATACCATGGTGCGCCGCAAGATATTCTCGACAATGAACGCGTACGCGCGGTATATCTAGGCGACGAGTTTAATCTTTAGGCTCTGCGCATAAATCCCTTTATCTTTTGTAGTAGATACGATTTTTACGTTTAATTATATAGATAGATAGAAAACAGGAGAACAGCCATGCAAATCGATTTCACCGCACTCACCAATGTCAATCTGACTGACAATTTACGCCAACTGACAATAGAAAAGCTGCATCAGTTGGAACGTCGTGATGGTCACATCAGCCGTGTACGTGTCACATTTAAAATTGATAAACTGTCACATATTGCCGAAGCGCACCTACACACCCGCCTGGGCGACATCCATGCGCGTGGCGAAGCGGAAAACATGCGCACCGCCATCGACAAATTAGCCGCGCATATGACGCGTCAATTAGATAAACAAAAAGATAAGCAAATAACACAAAAAACCGGATTAAATGGCATAGAGCCTGACGACGAAACGGAAAACTAATGCCATGCTGTCAGATAAGATAAAAATTATCAATAAATTGGGGCTACATACGCGAGCCGCTGCCAAATTGGTAGCGCTCGCCAGCCGTTTTGAGAGTCGTATTGAGCTTATACGCATTGACAGTGATCAACGCGCTAATTGCAAAAGTATCATGGCGCTTATTCTATTGGGCGGTAAATGCAATACTGAACTTGAACTCGCCGTCAATGGCGCGGATGAATTTGAAGCGCGCGATGCCGTAACAGAATTAATTGTCAATCGATTTGGTGAAAAAGAATAACGAATGTGCACGAAATAATTTTGACATATGGCGTCCCGTGCGGCATCAAATTTAAAGGTACCGCTGCAATGGAATGCAAGATGTCGGCGTTATTTCGTGCACGTTCCTAAGGCCCTGCGCATAAATAACTTTGACAGATTGCGCCCAGCGTGGTGTCAGATATAAGCGTACCGGAAGAAGAAAAATCGCAGGAATACTGAAGTATTTCGAGGTTTT
>VFKI01000167.1 GCA_009885665.1 Gammaproteobacteria bacterium | reverse complement strand
GTGTCAGATATAAGCGTACCGGAAGAAGAAAAATCGCAGGAATACTGAAGTATTTCGAGGTTTTTCGACTGAGGAACGCTTATAGATGATGCCATGATGGGATGCAAGGTGTAAAAGTTATTTATGCGCAGGGCCTTAGTTTCGTATACGTACTCACCTTTAGCGACGGCAGTGCATGCCCTCCCTCCCGATAAATTTCAGGTATACCATATTGCGCTTTAAGCTGTGCACAAACGGCCATGAGGGAATGATCAGGTGCAGCTTTAAATAAACGCAGACAAGAACGTGCAGGGCGTGGCGCGACAATCGGCGCCAGCGCGCCTAGCAATGGCAACCATGTTGGACTGGCGGCACGTATCAATTTTTTAAGATTATCCATTTCTTCTTGCGTATCACTTAACGAATTCGCGCCATATGCGCGTACTTGTGCGCTGCTTTGAATGGCTTGATTAAAACGCCATTTACACCGCCTGCGCTCACAGGCAGACAGTTCAGCCAGCGCCTGCGTTTCCGGAAAAAGAAAATCCAACATCCGGACAAGACTCACGCGTTTATATTGCTTTAATAATTCAGGCGAAGCTAATACGTCAAGCTCTGTGCTGGCAATAATATTACCATACGCTTCTTGTAGCTCATTATCTTTATACGCTAGACTTGTCAATAATTTACGGCACTGACTGAATCGATCTGACAAGATGGGATCTTGCACTACATATTCACGATAGTAATCCCCAATTTCCTTGCTTAATTTTTCGGTATATTCCTCAAAATAAATAGGTTCATCCACACAGGTTTCTTGCACAATTTCTTGAATCAGCGGATCCATATCAACAATAAAAGCCAATGCCGATACCGCATGCGTTGCAAATCTTTCACTCAATAGCGCATACACTTTGGCGAGTATGCGATGTAATTTTGGCGGCTGCATGCTCGCTATTTTTTCCGCTTGTCCATCATCCTCTTTTTCTTCTAACGCTTTTTTTTCATCTTTTTGCTCTGCTTTTTCTACCCGTTCATCTTGGATATCTTGCAATTGATCAAGAAAATGATCGAAAAAATTATCGGTCACAATAAATTGACAGCACTGATTCTCTGCTGCCACTTTTAAATTCCGACACAATAAGAGTTTTTCAATTTGCACTTCAAGCTGCTCAATGTTGTGTAATGCAGCAAAACGCTTAATGAGCAAACGCAAATCATGTTGCTGGATAGAGAGGGGTTGGGGTGTAAGATTAGATTCTTTGATGCAAGCGTCTTTAAACCACGCCTCTGCCATCAAGTTTTTCAGCCTTGCGAGCAACATATCCATATTATTATGTTGCTCACTCCATGGCGTCAAAGTACTTAAGCTGCAGCGACGAAAAGCCGGCACGTCCTCTTGTCGCGAGAAACTCTGACGCCGCGATGATGTTGGATCAGAGCGCGTACTGGGCACTTCCTCTCTTATTGAAGCTGATCCAACAGAATTGAATGCGGATGACGCTACACGTACATGCATAACATTTCCTTCTTAATTCAACGCGTAACTGCCCGCTCTCTCAGCAGACTTTACGCGATAGGGGTTGCCAAGGAAAGGCTGAAAGTGACCCATCACACGCTACTCGACATGATCACGTAGTCTATACTGCTCTTCAAAAGCCTCTCCTTCAGCAAAGCGCGTCACATCTGTCCCCCACGTGCCCAGACGTGCCGCTAACAATTGAAAATCGCCCTTAATCCGTAACCGACACCCCACGGCAACGCGCGCTTCAAATAATTCCAACGTCAGCAAGCCTGTCAGCGCAGACTCTAGTGTATAAATCAACGCGCCGGCAAACCCCTGTCGCCCCAACAATGACATCAGTACCGCATACCCCGTATCCGTATCTGGTGGAATAGCGGCAAGGGCGCGGCGGCAATCGGCAATCAAAGAAGAGGCATCAATTAATTGACCACCCTCATGCAGCGGCGTCACAGCATTTGGCTTGATAAGACAGTCGTTAAACCAAGATTGACGCATCAGCGCTTGTAGCCTATGCACTTTGGCTGCAATCGGATACCATATGCTAATACGTTTTTTTAAAACATCGGTTATAGGATACGCTTTAGCGCAGCTTGGCAGTTGTTCAGTAACTTGATTCCATGACATCGTGATCTTCCCCTTTTTCTTTTAGAGTCTTCAGTGTAATCCCATATCATGAAGAAAACCTTAAGAGTGTGATATGCAAACGAGCACAACCCTACAAGGCACCGTCGAACGCATTACTTTCCATAATGTCGAAAATGGCTTTTGTGTCCTGCGCGTCAAAATCAGCGGCCATCAACTACCCGTGACAGTGACAGGCAATCTTTCCCATATCAGCGCAGGCGAAAGCATACGCTGTGAAGGCAGTTGGTATAATGACGCGCGTTTTGGTATGCAATTTCGCGCGACACAATTAATCGGCACACCGCCCGCAACCTTGACTGGCATGGAGAAATACCTGGGATCCGGCATGATAAATGGCGTCGGCCCTGGATTTGCCAAGAAATTAATTGCCACTTTTGGCAAAGATGTTTTTGATGTAATTGAAAATCAGCCGGAAAAATTACAAAAAATGGCGGGGCTCGGCAAAAAACGTGCTGCAGCCATTACCACTGCTTGGCAAGAACAGCAAAACGTACGTGATATCATGGTATTTTTACAATCACACGGCGTCAGTGCCGCACGCGCCATGCGTATTTTTCGCAGCTATGGTAAAAACGCCTTACGCCTCGTTCAACAAAATCCCTACCGTCTTGCTAAAGATATTCATGGCATTGGCTTTAAAACAGCGGATGAATTAGCGCAAGACATGGGGATACCCAGCGACTCGCTTTTGCGTGCCCGCGCCGGTCTACAACATACGTTGAAACTACATGCCAGCCGTGGTCATTGCGCGATGCCGCATGAAGCATTGCGCGATGCCGCCAGCACATTATTAGAGGTACATACGGACATCATCGATGAAGCGATTCGCGCCGAAATTGCCGCCGCCGACATTATTGCCGAAACAATTGATGATGAACCTTGTCTATTTCCGAGTTACTTACACCGCGCCGAAACCGCAGTTGCCAAACATATTCGTCGCCTACAAAATACGGAAAAGCATGGAAAACACATTGATATTGCGACAGCCATTCCTTGGGTTGAGAAAAAAACCGGCTTACAATTATCACAGTCGCAACGTAATGCGCTCACATGCGTATTAGATAGTCGCGTCGCAGTCATCACGGGGGGGCCAGGTGTCGGTAAAACAACCGTCGTCAATAGCTTATTAAAAATATTGCAATTGAGTCGTCGCGCCGTCGCATTGTGTGCGCCAACTGGACGCGCGGCGCGGCGCTTGATGGAAACGACGGGAATGAAAGCGGCAACCATACACCGTTTATTAGAATTTGATCCGCGTGAGATGGCATTTAAACATAGTGAGAGCAACCCTTTGCCCATTGATGTATTGATTGTCGATGAAGCATCGATGGTCGACATCATATTGTTTCATCAATTATTGCGTGCGCTGCCCGCGCATTGCATGCTCATTCTTGTTGGTGATGTGGATCAACTTCCTTCGGTGGGTGCCGGTGCTGTATTGCAAGATGTCATTCGCTCTAACGCCTTGCCGGTTGCCCGTCTCACCGAAATTTTTCGTCAAGCGGCGGGATCTGACATTATTCAAAATGCACACCGCATCAATAAAGGCGACATGCCGGTCTCAGGCCAGCATAGCGCAGAAAAACCTGCCGATTTTTTTGTGAGTTATGCTGAAACACCGGAAGAGATTCGCGATAAAGTTTTACAATTAGTGACAACGCGTTTACCCGCCAGTTTACAATGCGATCCCATTCGTCACATTCAAGTATTGACGCCAATGAATCGCGGTGGATTGGGCACAATTGCATTAAACAGCGCATTACAACAGATGTTGAATGGACACGCTGAACCTAAAATTACGCGTTTTGGTTGGACGCTAGCACCACAAGATAAAGTGATACAAACTGTCAACAATTATCAGAAAGAAGTATTCAATGGTGACATTGGTTTTGTGCATAGCATTAATTTAGAAAAACATAGCCTCAGCATTGATTTTGATGGGCGATTGATTAATTATGACTTCAATGAATTAGATGAAATTTCACTGGCATATGCCATCAGCATCCACAAAAGTCAGGGATCAGAATTTCCCATCGTGGTTATGCCACTTTCAACGCAACATTACACTTTATTGGCGCGCAATTTATTATATACAGGCGTAACGCGCGGACGTCAATTAGTCATCGTCGTGGGGCAAAAGAAAGCCATACGCTTGGCCGTAAACAATAACCGCGAAAATCAAAGATTAACACGATTAGCGGCACGCTTAGCTGAACAAGCCCCTGCTACGTCCGCAGCGCTGTAATACCAGACAAATGAATTAGCATCGCGCCCCACGGCGCCCCCATATATTGCGAAATGCCGAAAGATTTTTCTAAAGAAGCTATATTTCACCCCAGAATAACCGCCAACATGACTTTTACCCACTCAATAATCTGTTCATGCTTTGCGGTACGCATTATCTCTTGCAGTCGCTCAATAAAAACCGGTGTTTGAATCTTCTTGGCCAGTCGGCAATATTCGCGTGATCGCCCGCCACGTTGAATATTTGCAATTAATACTGCCTGCAGCTGTAAAATATGGTGTGGTGAAAGCGTTGATTGCTTTAAGAGGCGGATAATCTTTTGCTTGATATACCCTGAACGATAAAAGTAAGGGTCCGCTTCTAAATAAAGGATGGCATGGTCAATTGTTGCGGGGTCATTCTTTTTTAAAGCGTCGAGCGCATGATCAAGTCCGCCAGGAAAAGCCAGTTGATCGTAGCTATCATGAAAATCTTGTGTTGCTTTTTTCCATTCATGGCTATTGGCAGCACGCTGCAAGCTGCTTTGCTTTACAAGCATATATTTTTGATTAATCTTTGTAGCGTTTTCTAGGATAAGTTTAATAGAATTTTTTTTATGCATTTTTTATATCTCCTACATAAGGCTCTGCGCATAAATAACTTTGACAGATTTCGCCCAGCGTGGTGTCAGATATAAGCGTACCGGAAGAAGAAAAATAGCAGGAATACTGAAGTATTTCGAGGTTTTTCGACTGAGGAACGTTTATAGATGATGCCATGATGGGATGCAAGGTGTAAAAGTTATTTATGCGCAGAGCCTAAGGAACATACACGTTCCAAATATAAAAACGCCCCAGAGACAGTCTCTCCGAGGCGTTTCATTCACTCAGCGCAAAGTGAGGAAAAAACTATTTCTTAGCGCGTGTTTTCTTAGCGCCTTTTTTAGCAACCTTCTTGGCTACTTTGGCAACTTTAACTTTCTTCGCGACCTTGGCAACTTTCGCTACTTTTGCTACTTTGCGGCTCGCTGACTTTTTGACAACTTTTTTCTTGCTAACTGCCTTGCCTTCTTTCAAGCCTTCTTTGAACGCTTTAGCAATTGCCTTTTTCAAATCAGCTTTGTGCGCTGCCTTTAACGCTTTAACTTCCGCTTTATGCAGCTTGGCTACATTCTGCACTTTAGCTTTAACAACTTTACGACCGGCTTTCTTTGCAACTTTTTTGCGTGCGACCATGGTTTGATTCCTTTCCAAGTGAGTAACAGTACCGATCATACAACACTGGAAAAAAAAATAACATACTTTATAGTGTTGCTTAGGGTAATTCCTTATTTACTTAGAATTTCTCCGCAACACACTGAGGCCGCCCAAAAAAACTAAAATCGACGAAACCCATGGTGATATTTTACTAAGGCTCTGCGCATAAATAACTTTTACACCTTGCATCCCATCATGGCATCATCTATAAACGTTCCTCAGTCGGAAAACCTCGAAATACTTCAGTATTCCTGCTATTTTTCTTCTTCCGGTACGCTTATATCTGACACCACGCTGGGCGCAATCTGTCAAAGTTATTTATGCGCAGAGCCTAAGCCATTCCAATTGACTTATTTGAAAATCGCTATAGCTTCTTTAAAAAAATCTTTTGGTATTTCGCGATGAGGGACTCCGGGAGGAGAGGGCTATTCTAATGGCATTCGGTTAGGCAGGCGATGGGGGAGTTGTCAGAGGGGGAGAGAGCCATTCTCCCCCTCTGACGCTCGTCAATGCAGTGTGCTGCGTACTTCGGTTCTTCTATCCTATCTTTTGTAATAGATACTATAAATTGAATATTTTTATACTGGGTGTGCAATGCGATCACGTCTACGTCAGTTGGGCTTGTTTTTCTTCGGCTTTTTTTTGCTATTCCCATTGTGTGCGCATGCTTTATTGAGCATGGAATTGACGCGCGGCGTGTCAGGCGCTATTCCCATTGCCGTTGCGCCATTTGTTCAGCAGGGCGCCACGCCGCCAACGGCCATTAGCGCGGTAGTCGGAAATGATTTAAAAAACAGTGGTCGCTTTACTGTTTATAGCGACGCAGGGGTCTTACCTACCCAAGCGCCTGCTTGGTATCACAGCAATTTAGGTGCGGATGCAGTCGTTAAGGGTAAAGTTGACAATCTTGGCGATGGTCATTATCGCGTAAGCTTCAGCCTTTCTGATACTTACCAACATGACAAGCGTGCGATGTTGGCTAAAACGTATGATAATGTATCGGCAGCATCATTGCGCATGTTGGCGCATCATATCAGCGATTTAGTTTATCAACAGTTGACGGGGGTGCGCGGTGTGTTTTCGACGCACCTTGCCTATATCGTTGTCGAACGTCCTGCCAATGCCCCAGCGCGTTATTCCTTACAAGTTTCAGACGAGGATGGCTACAATCCACATGCGCTGTTGGTGTCGCCTGATCCTATTATGTCACCCAGTTGGTCGCCGGATGGTAGACGTATTGCCTATGTTTCATTTGAGCATCAGCGCGCAGCGATTTATGTGCAAGATGTTGTGACAGGCAGGCGCCACCTCGTTAGCGCTTTCCCTGGCATCAATGGTGCGCCGGCTTTTTCACCCGATGGCCGACAATTGGCATTGGTATTGTCGAAGCAAACCGGCGCCCCTAATATTTATTTACTCAATCTTGCCAGTGGTCATTTACGCCAATTGACGCATGACTGGTCGATTAATACCGAGCCCGCATTTTCGCCGGAGGGTAAATCGATTATGTTCACCTCTAATCGCGCGGGCAGCCCGCAAGTGTATCAACTCAATTTAGCGAGCGGGGCGATCAGTCGCGTGACGTATAGCGGTAATTATAATGCGCGGCCATCATTTACCCATGATGGCAAGCATATAGTGGTATTGAATCAAACCTCGGGTTATTTTAATATCGGCATTTTGAACCTGGATACGGGCGCGTTTCGCGTGCTTACTGCATCTTCTAAGACAGATAATGCTTCCCCTAGTGTAGCGCCGAACGGCAGTATGGTATTGTATGGTACCGTACATGATAACCGTAATATGTTGGCGATGGTGTCAACCGATGGCGGCATCGAATTATTGTTACCCATTGCAAGTGGAGATGTCCAGGATCCCGCCTGGTCGCCGTGGAAAAGTTAAGGAGAAAAGCATGAACCTAAAGACAGTAGTAAAAACATTATTCATTTTCGGCACGATGACGGTGTTGGCAGCCTGTACCACCAAGCATGGTATCAATGGTGCTAATGGTGTTAATGGCGCGGCAGGTGGCAGTGGTGCGCAAACGTCAGGATTGAGTGAAGGACAGAATTTTGGTGATGGCAGTGGCGGGATGGGAACGGGGAGTGGCCAAGGTAATTTATTGGCGCAGCGTACGTATCACTTTGCCTTTGATCGTAGTGATGTTCAAGAGAGTGATAGACCCGCTGTATTGGCAAATGCCGATTATTTAGTTGCGCATCCTAATGTGAAAATTATCATTGAAGGAAATACGGATCCACGTGGCAGTCGCGAATATAATATTGCGTTGGGCGAACGGCGTGCGCAAGCTGTATTGGCGCTGATGGAAACGCGCGGCGTTAATCGTGATCAAGTGCGTTTGGTCAGCTATGGCGATGAAAGACCTGCCGTACCGAATGGTTATACAGAAGACGATTATCAACAAGATAGACGTGCGGTGATTGTGCCGCAGCAAATGGGGTAACATATGTATCTTCGTACTGCGTTATTAATAACATCATTTACCTTGGCGTCGGCCGCACTGGCCGATGCGCCAGTCTATGATATCGATAATTATCCCCCGGTGGTGAATAGCCGAGCGCCGGCGCAATCTGCCGCAGTAACGCAAGGGAATAATGATAATGATACTGACTACTATAGCGATGAAGATATTGCGGCGGATAATACGCCGTCCTCTGCTGCTGCAGCCCCTACCGTTACCACGACTATGCCGCCGACAGCGGGCTTAACGGAATCGCAACGTTTGTCACGTATCGAGCAACAGATTGTCAATATGCAACAAACCAATAATGCAACGCGAATGGATGCCATGCAGGCAGAAGTGCAAACCTTGCGCGGTCGGGTGGATGATTTAACCCATCAATTGCAGCAAGCGCAGGCTGCGCAAAAAACGATGTATAGCGATTTAGATAGTCGCGTGACGGCGTTGGGAAAGCAGACAAAAGAAGTAAAAGTTATTACGCATCGACCTGGCTTGCTGTCACCCAAAACAGCGCGAAAATCTACGTCAAGTGCAGCAACCTCGGATACAGGATCAACGGTTGCAACAGCAACGGCCAGTCAGCCGAATGTGGCGGAAGAGCAGCAGACTTATCAAACGGCTATCAACTTAGTACAAGCGAATAAATATAGCGATGCGATAGGTGTATTGCAAAAAATGTTGCAAAAATATCCGGCGGGTCAATTTGCCGCGAATGCGCATTATTGGTTAGGGGAATTGTATGGTTTGCAAGGTAAGCCAGACCAATCGGCGCATGAATTTCAGACTGTGGTGTCACAATATCCAGACAGTCCGATGTTACCGAATGCGCAATTGAAGTTGGGCATTGCCTATGCGGCAACGCAAAAGTGGTCGGCGGCGCGGGCGGCATTCAAAAAAGTCATTGATAATTATCCAGACAGTTCATCAGCGCACTTGGCAAGTGAGCAATTGAAGCAATTGCGTGTGGCGGGGCATTGATTGTATCTATTAAAAAAGATAGGGTAGGGAAACTGAGTACGCGGCAAACTGCATTGACGAACGTCAGAGGGGGAGAATAGCGCAGTGTCTCGCCTCCATCCTTGGAGGCTCGCCCTCCGGGCGCACTCTGCGCGACAAAAACGGCTTTCCTGCCGTTTTTCCCCCCTCTGACAACTCCCCCATCGCCAACATTTACCCTGCTTTATGTAGGAGAT
>VFKI01000029.1 GCA_009885665.1 Gammaproteobacteria bacterium | reverse complement strand
CGGGAGGGGAGAAGCGCAGCTCTCCCCTCATGACGCTTATCGAATGCAGTGTGCTGCGTACTTCAGTCCTTCTACCCTATCTTTTGTAATAGATACGTTACGTTTTCTTCATCACTACCCAATAAATCCATATGCACATCGCTGTAATCACCGCAATGCTCAACGGCGCAGATAAATAGTCTAAGGCATCCGGCATTATTTTTAGCGCATCAGAACTTTGTTTGATAACAAAAGGGATGGCAAGAATGACGCCCATGATGGAAGCGCCGGCGACAATTCCGCAAGACAATAATAAGCCACGATGACGGTGTCCGCTGGCGTTGGCTTCGCGTTGTTGTGCGTTGCCTTTTTTATACAGACGATTTAAACGTATTTGGATGATCCATGATAGCGCGCCACCGATGATGACCGGAATCGTGGTATTCATGGGTAAATAAATGCCAAGACCAACGGCCAGTACCGGCAAGCGCGTGTTCCAATTTTTACGCAGTATTTCATCGCTGAAAATACATACCAGTGCGATACCCATGCCAATGATAATCATTTTCCATTCGAGTACGTGCGTAAAGACACCATTGGCAACTGTTGCCATCATGCCCGCTTGCGGTGCGGGTAACATTTGCGCGGGGTTCATGCCGGGATGCGGAAATACGCCACCCATACCATATGCGTTGTACAGCAAGCTCATGATCGGTGGTACGACAAAAGCGGTAACCAATACACCTAGGACTAACATCGCTTGCTGTTTCCAAGGCGTTGCACCAACCACTTGGCCGACTTTTAAATCCTGCATGGTGTCATTGGAAATGGTGATGGCGGCGCAAGCAACCGCGCTGCTGCCAATGGCGAGAATGACACCAAATGTTTCACGGCCATCAATGCCACCGATAAAGTGAAAAAATCCTAACATCAACAAACACAGCAATAATAAAAAGCTAATCAACATACCCGAACCTGGCGAGTTGGATGAACCAATCAAGCCGGCAAAATACGCTGACATCGAGCAAATTAAAAAACCACCTATGATGACATACAAACTGATAAAGCCACACAGAAGTAGACGAAAATGCCCATTAAACGTAATGTTGGTTGGTGCAATTGAATAAGTGAGTAATAAAAATAACGGTACCAGCAAGATGAATACCGACCACATTACATAATTGATGGGAATATCACGCTCCGTCCGTAATAAAGTGGGTTGCACGCCGGTGAGACGCGCAGTGCGCAGTGCAGTCAAGGACGCTAAAATACTTTGCGCGATGGGTTTCATTAAGGTGCAAAGCGTCCATAGGCCGCCGACTAGCATCGTGCCAACACCGATCAAGCGAATGTGTTTGCTCCACATTTCCATCGCAATATCCGTGGCGGGTGTGTTTGCGGCGACACCATAGTGCCAAGCGAGCAAGGGGATGCCCGCCAGCCAAGCAATGCAAATGCCGACAATGAAGCTGATCGCAACATTGATCCCTACGATATAGCCAGCGGCAATCAGGGCTGGCGATAAACCCAATTGAAAACCGACGATGGTGCGCGCGGTGTGCGCCCAGTAATTGACGGTATCCGTTAATATTTCAAACCCGGTTTGAAATAAAGAAATGAGCGCGCCAACAATGCCGCCCCAGGCAAGTGCTTTCATGTCGCCGTCTTTTTTGTCTACGCTGGCTTTCAAAACGTTACTGATGGCAACACCTTCGGGGTAACGCAACGTGCGATCTTGTAACAGCGCACGCCGTAGTGGAATCGTAAACAATACGCCTAGCGTGCCACCGATGAGCGCGATGCCGACCGTTTCCCAATACGGAAAGCCAGACCATACGTGCAAAATAACCAGGGCAGGCATCACAAAGGTGACGCCAGCGATGAGCGACTCGCCCACCGATGCCATGGTTTGCACCATAGTGTTTTCTAATATATTAGAGTTGCGGCAAAAGCGCAGGATGCTCATGGAGATGATGGCGGCGGGAATGGAGGCAGAAATCGTTTGCCCCATTTTTAACCCTAAAAAAGCATTGGCAGCCGCAAGGACGATGGTGAGCAAGGTGCCAATTAGGATGCCGCGTAGTGTGATTTCAGGGAGAGATTGGTTGGCAGGGATAACGGGTGTATCGAATGTGCCGGCAGTTGGTTTAAGAGCGGCCTCGTTGGCATCGGTCATTTTTTTAGTTCCTTACGGGTTTCAGTTTGGCAGGCAGGGCGTGCTGCACAGTCAAGCTAGGATGGAGAGATCTTTCAGGGCTTGGTGCCGGGTTTAAAAGCATACCCGGTTGTCTCATTCAGTGCAAATATCAAACCATTCTGCCAATTTATCCCGCAAGGCTTTGGCGCCACTCCCTTTCGACGCAGAAAATGTTTGTACGCTGACTTCGCCTGGGGTGGTGGCAAGCGCAGCTTTAACGTCGCGTAATGACTTGGCGGCGAATTGTTGGGTGAGCTTGTCTGCCTTATTCAATAATATATGTATGGCAAGTTGACTTTCAGCTGCCCATGCCAACATTTCTAAGTCGAAGGGTTTGAGCGGGTGGCGAATATCCATCACCATGAGCAAGCCGCGTAGGCACTGGCGCTCGGAAAGATAATTGCTTAATAACTGTTGCCAGCGTTGCTTGACGGCCAGTGGCACCTTGGCGTAGCCATAACCCGGTAAGTCGGCGAGACGGCGTTGATCGTCAAGACCAAATAAATTGATGTGCTGGGTGCGCCCCGGTGTTTTACTGACGCGCGCCAACTTTGCATTTTGCGTGAGTTGATTTAATACGCTGGATTTACCGGCGTTAGAGCGACCGATGATGGCGACTTCAATGCCTTCGTCAGCAGGGAGTTGGTCGAGCTCAGCGACACTCAGTAAAAAAGTGGCGCGGGTATAGTCTGGGGCAGGCATAGGATAATCCGAAAATATGTATTATAACCGACATTCCGCATCAAAGTATTTTTGTATCCTCTACATAAAGCGGCGTAGATGTTGGCGATGGGGGAGTTGTCAGAGGGGGAGAGCGCCTATTCTCCCCCTCTGACGCTCGTCAATGCAGTTTGCCGTGTACTCAGTTCCCCTGCTCTATCTTTTGCAATAGATACATTCATACCTGTATGCTTTTTAATCCAACACCTTTATACTCCCTTCCCTATGACAAATATATCTGACAATCTGCTCGAAGGTTTAAATCCCGCGCAATTAGCGGCGGTTACGGCTGCGCCGGGCAACCAATTGATCTTGGCGGGTGCTGGCAGCGGAAAAACGCGCGTGCTCACGGCGCGTATGGCGTGGTTGGTGCAACATGCCGGATTTTCGCCGCTGGGTATTTTAGCCGTGACCTTTACGAATAAAGCGGCTAATGAGATGCGCCAGCGGATGGGGCATTTATTGGGGCCGATTGTGCGCTCAATGTGGATAGGCACGTTTCATGGTTTGGCGCATCGTTTGCTGCGGATGCATTGGCGTGAAGCAGGATTGCCAGAAGGGTTTCAAATTCTAGATGCGGATGATCAATTGCGCTTGATTAAACGCACGACTGAAGGTGTGGGTTTAGATGAAGAGCATTGGCCTGCACGACGTACGCAAGGATTTATCAACAGTAAAAAAGATGAAGGCTTGTTGCCTGCCGCGATTCCGCCCGGCAATGATCATAATACCCGCACACTGCTACGCATTTATCAAGCCTATGAAGAAGCATGCCAGCGCGGCGGTTTAGTCGATTTTGCTGGCTTATTACAAAAGGTTCATGGTTTATGGCAAGCACATCCTGACATTTTGCAGCAGTATCAACAACGTTTTCGCTATATTTTAGTGGATGAATTTCAAGATACCAATGCGATTCAATATGCTTGGCTTAAACAACTGGCATCGCAAGACAATCATGTCATGATTGTCGGTGATGATGATCAATCGATTTATGCTTGGCGTGGTGCAAAAATTGAAAATATTATGCGTTTTAATAGGGATTTTGCTGATTGCCAGACCTTGCGTCTTGAGCAAAACTATCGCTCCACCGGCACCATTTTGGCTGCTGCCAATGCGCTGATTGCGAATAATAATGGCCGCATGGGAAAAAATTTATGGACAGCCGGCCATCCGGGGCAAGCCATTGCGGTGTATGCGGGTTTTAATGATTATGATGAAGCACGTTTCATTGTGCATCGTATTCAACAATGGCGTGAGGCGGGTAACGCATTGCGTGACGTCGCAATTTTATATCGTTCCAATGCGCAATCACGCGTGCTCGAAGAAGTATTAGTGCAATCAAATGTGTCTTATCGCATTTATGGCGGCTTACGCTTTTTTGAGCGCGCGGAAATTCGCGATGTATTGGGATATTTGCGTTTATTGGCGAATCGTTTGGATGATGCTGCATTTGAACGCGTGGTAAATATGCCGACGCGAGGCTTGGGCGATCGTACACTTGATATTTTGCGCGACACAGCGCGGGCACAAAATATTGCGTTATGGCAAGCGGTGCAGTTTTGTTTAGCAGAAAATACCTTTTCTGCGCGTGCTGCTAATGCATTACAAGGGTTTGTCGCGCTGATCGATAAATTGGCACTTGATACGACAAGCTGTGCGTTACACGAACAAACCGAACACGTCATTTTACACAGTGGCTTGCAGGCGCATTATCAGCGTGAAAAAGGCGAGAAAGGCCAAATGCGTCTTGATAACCTCGCTGAGTTGGTGACGGCGGCACGTGAGTTTAGTGCGGAAGGCACGCCGGAAATATCGCCGTTGCAAGCATTTTTAGCGGGTTCTGCGTTAGATGCGGGTGAACGTGCGGCAGGCGAAACGGAAGACGCTGTGCAGTTGATGACGTTGCATTCTGCTAAAGGCCTTGAATTTCCCGTGGTATTTTTATGTGGCGTGGAAGAGGGTTTGTTCCCACATTATATGACAAAAGATGATCCGCGCGGGCTCGAAGAAGAGCGACGCTTGTGTTATGTCGGTATGACGCGCGCGATGCGTGAACTTTATATGAGCTATGCAGAAACGCGGCGTTTGCATGGTCGTGAAGTATTTCATCGGCCATCGCGATTTTTAAGTGAAATTCCTGAGCAATATTTACATTATGTACGTGCCACGACGCGTACCCAGTCAATCAATAAGCCCACAATCACTAAGCCCAAAGCGGGTTCAAGCTGGGCGACACCCACGCAACAACAAGTGGGTAATTTACGTATTGGCCAGACGGTGACGCATAAAAAATTTGGTGCGGGTGTTGTGTTGCAATGTGAAGGTTTAGGCGAGCATGCGCGTGTGCAAATACGTTTTGAGCGCGACGGTACCAAGTGGTTGGTGGCGAGTTTTGTGGACGCGTAATATTAATATCTACGTAACCATTCAGCACAATCTCCGAAAAACACCCGTGAGGCCAGAAGCAACCTGACTTTACGCGATGGGGGATCCTTAAGGGGGAGAATAGCGCTCTCCCCCTCTGACAACTCCCCCATCGCTACCCATTGCGAAGCCCGTTGCAATTGAATGTGAGCTATTCCAATTTATCTGAGATACTATAGATGACACTCTATCCTTGGCTGCGCGATCATTTTTTATTTCATTTACCCACAGAAATGTCGCATGCTGTTGCACTCAATACCTTATCATGGGCGGCAAAATTAAAATGTATTCATCGAGGCGATCAATATAAAGCACCGCGCCAAGTGATGGGGTTGACCTTTCCTAATCCAGTAGGTCTTGCCGCGGGGTTTGATAAAAATGGCGATTATATAGATGCGTTGGCGGCGCTTGGATTTGGTTTCATTGAAGTGGGTACGGTGACACCGCGGCCGCAATTGGGTAATCCAAAACCGCGTTTGTTTCGTTTACCCAGTGCGGGCGCGTTAATTAATCGCATGGGATTTAATAATAAAGGCGTTGATCATTTGGTGGCGCGTTTACAAAAAAGAACATTCACGGGCATATTGGGCGTGAATATTGGCAAAAATCGTGATACGCCATTGGCGCAGGCGGCGGATGATTATGTATTTTGTTTGCAGCGTGTTGCCGCATATGCCGATTATGTCGCTATTAATATTTCTTCACCCAATACGCAAGGGTTACGTGACTTACAAAAAGCAGATGCATTACAGGCATTGTTAGCAACTTTAAAAGCGGAACAATTAAAAATTAACAATGCAACGCAACGTTATGTACCATTAGTTGTCAAAATCGCGCCGGATTTAACGGCAGCGGAATTGGCAGAAGTGGCTGAAATTATATTGGCGCAAAAAATGGATGGTGTTATTGCGACTAACACAACATTAGATCGACGTGCGGTGGCGGGAGTGCCATTTGCCAGTGAGGCGGGCGGTTTGAGTGGTCAACCCTTGCTGGCAAAATCAACGATGTTGGTGCGTGCTTTATGTGATTTATTACAAGAAAAAGTGCCGGTCATTGCGGTCGGCGGTATTTTTTCAGCAGCGGATGCGGTAGAAAAATTAGCGGCCGGCGCGGTGTTGGTACAGTTATATACTGGATTGGTCTATCAAGGCGCAGGCTTGGTGGGCGAAGTGTGCGGTGCGCTGGGGTAAATTGCGGAATGTTGGTTATAGGCAGGCGCTTCGGTCGCTTGTTTTGTAGTCACAAGTAGACTACAATTACGGTGTATTCAAGTAAAGCCAGGAGAACTGACATGCAAGCCACCTATGTGCGTGCGCGTATAGATGCAACCACCAAGCGGCGCGCCACCATTGCGCTAGCCTCCATGGGATTATCTGTTTCAGACGCCATCCGTTTGCTGATGGTACGTGTAGCCGATGAACACCGATTGCCTTTTACTGTGCAGGCACCCAACGCCATAACCCGTAAAGCAATTACCGAACTTGACGCAGGGAAAGGTAAACGCTTCAAGAGCGCCGACGCATTGTTTGATGACTTGGACATCTAAATAATGCTGAATCCTGTTCGATCAAGTCAATTTAAGCGAGACGTCAAGCTGGCTAAAAAGCGCGGTAAAAAAATGCAGAAATTGCGCGCTTTGTTAACAGCATTGATCGAAGAAGAGCCTCTGGCTAAACATTATAAAGACCATCCGTTGAAAGGCAATTGGGCGGGTTTCCGTGATGCGCATGTTGAACCAGATTGGTTGTTGATTTATCGCATCACTGGAAATGATCTTGAGCTTGCAAGAACCGGGACACACGTGGATCTTTTTGATCAATAGCGCGGTAACTATTCTCAACCCACTTGCCAGGGTGGATTTTTAAAAAATTCGATCGGTGATGTTAGCAGTATATTACCTTGATGAAAAGATCTTGGTAAATTGCCGACGAGTTGTACTGCGTTTTGCGGTTTTAAGCGCTCCGTGTAATATTGTAAACTGCTGGATACGCGCGTGTCTGTCGATTTAACTTCAATTAAATCGATAACCTTGTTGTTTATCACGGTGGCAAAATCAATTTCACGACCTTCTTTGTCGCGAATATAGTGCAGGCTGCAGCGCTCGCCATAATAATCTTCGATAAAATGCAAGCGTTTCAGCAAAGTCGTCGCGACTAAATTTTCCAATCGCGCACCACCGCTTTCCAAAACATCGCCATTATCATAGAAATATACTTTGGGGGGCTTTTGGATTGCGCGTGGAATATTTTTTACGAGTGGATATACTGCAAAACCAATATACATTTTTTCTATCAGCGCCAGCCAATTTTTAGCAGTTGCAGGTGCGATGCTGAGATCATTGGCAAGGTTCGATAATGTGACCATCCCACCCACCCGCTCACGTAGCGCATCGACAAATAGTGAAAGCAATTGTACCTGACGAACCATTTCAATATCGCGGATATCTTCACGCAAAATTCGATCAAAGCGTTCACGCCGCCACCGCTTCGCCTCACGTTCATCTGCCAATAAAAAGGGTTCTGGAAAGCCGCCTAAACTTAATAATCGTTGATATCCTTCATGCGTTGACATTTCGGTTGGCAATTCATCTATCGTTAAGGGGTGTAAACGCCAATAATGATAACGACCCAATAGCGAATCTCCACCGCGCTTATATACATCTAAACGGGCAGATCCAGCCACCAAATACTGTTGGCTGGCAAGTTTTTTGTCATAGATTCCTTTGATCCAACGCTTCCAGTGCGGATATTTGTGTAATTCATCAAAAATAATTAAAGTGCTATCGTTGCGCCATTGCGCGTTAAGTATCGCACGTCGATCCGCATCATTGTCATAATTCAAATACGTGCCGCTGGCAAAATGATCGTGGCACAAGCGCTGGCTCAGCGTTGTTTTGCCAACTTGTCTTGGGCCACCTAAGAAAACCATTTTTTTGATAAGGTCTTGATAGATAAAGGATTCGCAATAGCGCTGCATGGCTGTTTTTTACCTTACTAACAAATAGACGCGTCTAATTGTTAGTATAGTGCAAAACAGCCATCACGACAAATCATTCCACCGTTACCGATTTTGCCAAATTACGCGGTTGATCCACATCGGTACCTTTTGCGACGGCAACATGATAGGCAAATAATTGTAATGGAATCGTATATAAAATGGGGAGTAATAATAGATCGGTCGTGGGTAATGTTATAATCGTTGCGTTGTTATCCACGGCTTTGATTGCCTCCGCATCATCTGTCAGCACCCATAAATTGCCGCCGCGCGCAGCCACTTGATTGATGCTGGAACACATTTTGTCAAACAAAATATTATGAGGTGCCAAAGCAATTACCGGCATATTTTTATCAACTAATGCGAGCGGCCCATGTTTTAATTCGCCGGCTGGATAGGCTTCAGCATGAATATAAGAGATTTCTTTTAATTTAAGCGCGCCTTCAAGCGCTACAGGGAAAAGTATATCGCGGCCAATAAATAATGCATTGGTTTTATCAGTAAATGCACCCGCCAGATTTTTAATGGTTTCATCCAACAATAAAGCTTGTTCAATACAGTGCGGTAATTGTTGCAATACATTCAAGCCAATTTTCGTGGGCGCCAGGGTGTGTGCCAACAATAAGAGTGCAGTTAATTGCGTGGTAAATGCTTTGGTAGACGCGACACCCATTTCCACGCCGGCGTGTGTTAGGCAATGAAAATCGGCTTCGTGTACTAATGAGCTGGTCGCGACATTGCAAATAGCTAATGTTTTGACATTGCCGCGGGCACGCACTAAACGTAACGCGGCCAAGGTATCAGCGGTTTCGCCAGATTGTGAAATGAAAATCGCTAATGTATTTGCGGGTAATACAGCATCGCGATAACGAAATTCACTGGCAACATCGACGCCGCATGCAATGCCGGTCAAACGTTCTAGCCAATATCGTGCTACCAGCGCGGCATGAAAACTGGTGCCACATGCGATAAATTGAATGTGCTGAATGTTGGGTAATTGTTCGACAAAAGCCGTCGAAAAAGGCGTGGGTTGCGCGAGACAGGCGCGGACGGCGGTCGGCTGTTGAAAAATTTCTTGGCACATATAATGCTTGTGCACGCGTTGTGTTGTGTCAAGGGATAATGCTAAGTCATGTTGCGCATGCGTTACTTTTTCACCCATTTTATTATAGATATCTATACTTGTGCATTTGACGATAGCGATGTCGCCTTCTTCTAAATAAATAAAACGCTGTGTTATTGGTAGTAAAGCAATTGGATCAGAAGCAAAAAAATTTTCCGCTTTACCACAGCCTATGACAAGTGGACTGCCTTGGCGGACTAACATCAACTGGTTAGGATGTGCGGCGGATAAAATGCCGAGCGCGTAAGCACCGGTTAATTCTGCCACCGTGTTTTGTATCGCTGTTAAAATGTCTGGCGCGGTTTGGTAATGAAAATGCAGTAAATGAACGATTGTTTCCGTATCTGTGTCGGAGGTAAAAGTGTAATGCTGGCGGAGTAGTTTTTTGCGTAACGCCTGATGATTTTCAATAATGCCATTGTGCACGACAGCAAAAACATTATCGGCGGAAACAAATGGATGGGTGTTTTTTTCTGCAGGTACGCCATGGGTTGCCCAGCGTGTGTGGGCAATGCCGCAGTGGCCACTCAGCTTACTATTATGTGCGGCAACTGCCAGGGCTTGTACTTTGCCCAGGCTGCGCACGCGTTGTAATGTGCCATGATGATCAATGACGGCAAGGCCAGCCGAATCATAACCACGATATTCAAGGCGCTTTAAGCCCTCAATTAAAATATTTTCGACTGCACGATGAGAAGTCGCACCCACGATTCCGCACATAAATTTACTCCTTAGTGTGACTGCTCGCTCCCTCAGCAGACTTTTCGCGATGGGGGGCTCCGGGGGGAGAAGCGCGATTCTCCCCCCGGCTTACCCTAAAATTGGCGAAGCCAGTGCTGCGATTGAATGTGAGCTATTCCAATTTATTTATCTGAGATACTATATAGTTACTCCTTAGCTTTAATCCATCCTTCAATACTTTGTTGCCGTGCACGCGCCACGGTAAGCCGCCCTGCCGGCGCGTCACGCGTGATGACTGAGCCCGCGCCTATTGTCGCACCCGCATGCACAGTGAGTGGCGCCACCAAGACGACATTTGAACCAATGCTGGCGTGATCTTGAATGCAGGTTTTGTTTTTGCGTACGCCATCATAATTCGCGGTAATCGTGCCGGCGCCTACATTTACGCCAAGCCCTATTTCACTGTCACCGACATAACTTAAATGATTGACTTTGCTGCCGACATTAATTTTACTGTTTTTTACTTCAACAAAATTACCGATGTGGGTTTTTTCAGCGAGCGTCGTTTCAGGCCGGATGCGCGCAAAGGGTCCGATGATAGCGTGCGCGCCAATCATCGCGCCATCGATATGCGAATATGGACGAATTTCACAGTCATCCGCCAGTGTGACATTGCGTAAAATGCAACCGGCGCCAATTTGGCAGCGTTTACCAATGCGGACAGTCCCTTCCAGGATAACATTGATATCCATCACGCTATCTCGCTCAATCACCACATCGCCGCGTACATCAAAACGCGCAGGATCCAGCAAAGTGATGCCCGCGGCCATCCATTTTTCTGCTTGTTGCAATTGATAAAAACGTTCTAATTGTGCTAATTGGCTGCGGGTGTTGATGCCAAGAATTTCTTGGTAATGCACCGGTTGTACGGTGTGAATTGCGATTTTTTCAGCAATGGCCAGTGGCAATATATCAGGTAAATAATATTCTTGTTGGGCATTATGATTTTTAATAATAGGTAACCAACGTTGTAAATGATTCACTGGGATAACATAAATGCCTGCATTAATTTCAGTGATAGCGCGTTCAATATCGGTGGCATCTTTTTCTTCGACAATGCGTGTGACGTGTTGTTGGGCATTGCGCATGATGCGGCCAAATCCAGCAGGGTTGGGGACATGCGCGGTAATGAAACCCACCGCATCCGTTGGCGTAGTATCGAGTAAACGTTGTAATGTTTTTGTATGAATCAGCGGCGCATCACCATATAAAATTAAGGCGCGCTGATGTTTTTGTAATTGTGGTAAGGCTTGTAATACCGCGTGCGCTGTCCCCGCTTGCTCAGCTTGATGAATCCAGCGTAAACGCGGATCCGGCAGAGCGGCGCGTAAACTTTTGCTGCCATGACCATCGATAATAATAGGGGATGGTATATGTAATTCGCGAATTGAATCGAGAATATGTTGCAGCAAAGGCTTGCCCGCCAATGGGTGTAACACTTTAGGTAAATCGCTTTGCATGCGCGTGCCTGCGCCGGCGGCAAGAATGATAACGTCAGTCGTCATATACTATTCATTCCAATGAGAGTGATGATGCCAGTGATGTCCCCGCGGTCTCCAGTTCCAGTCGTAGTCATTCGGCAGCCATTGGCGTTGTGCGCAATTACCGTTTCGCCAAAAGTGGACGCATACCCAGCGACCGTTTGCCCATTCGCTGGGGTACACCGGCGCCATGTCAGTCGAACATTCTTGATGCGGCGGAATAAAGGCACGACCATGCCAGCGACCTGGCACGAAATAACAGCGCGGCGAATAATGACGCGGCGGTGCGATAATATAACGCGGAGAGGTGCTAAATGAAAAGAAATCACTATCGGCAACGGCGTTCATGCTGCTGCAAAGTGCCAATAAGGTAATTAAAAGGTATCTACTACAAAAGATAAGGCAGGGGAACTGAGTACGCGGCAAACTGCATGAGAGGAGCGTCATGAGGGGAGCGCTGCGCTTCGAACCGAAGGACACCCACCTCATCGCAATCTTAAACCCTGTTTTATGTAGGGGATACATTAAAAGTAACATGAATGTGAATGGCTGGCGTTGCATAAAAAGCTCCTCAGCTTACGATGTAGTCTTGTTGCAGCGCACGCGTGATTTTTTGAATGTAATCTTTCGTGGCAATTTCACTGTCGATACATAGAAAAGTGGTGTGTTCCGCGCGATCGGATAGTGCGCGTATCATCAGCGATGTTTCATCCAATGTTTTGGTTTCACCTTGATCATGCGTGACTAAAATGGGGTCGGCATTTGCTGAATAGGATTGATGGGGTAATTTGATTAATGCCACTTGCCAATCACGCAGCGCGATATGACGTTGTTGGTGTAAGTCGGTAATCGCTGTGGCGGCAAAGGAGACAGCCGTGGGTTCCAGCGTGAAAATGACTGGAATACGACGATGATGAATGCGTTTTGCGAGTTGTACTGCGTCGTGATCAAGCGTCATGCTGGCCAATTGACGAATAACAGCAAAAATATCGTAATCGCACAATTCGCGATAAGCGACATATTGTTGCTGTAAAAATTGTTGCACCAAGGTGTCATGATCATTGCTGATGCGCGCTGCTTGATTAAAACGATTGGCGGCCAGCAGAAATTTGCCGGGCAGGGTTGCGCGTATTTCGGCAAATTCATCAAAATCTTCCAGGCTGGCGGCCAGGCGTGAAAGTAATTGTACCAAATAATATTCCAGCGCTATCTTTTTAGGGTGATGGCAAATATTGCGCGTCATGAGGCGGCGTGCCATTAAGTAATGTTCAACCACGCCGATGCCTTTGTGTGTTACGCCGAGGCGCTCACCCCCCGGCGTGTTGATGACCGTCATTGAGTTTAACATCCAGCGAATATCAAATTCGCCATAGGTCACGCCACAAAAATGACTGTCACGTAATAAATAATCCAGTCGGTCAGCATCCAGTTGTGACGAGACAATATCAGCCAGTAAGCGCGTGCCAGCCGCGCGGTGCATGATAATATCGCTCAACGTTTGTAATTTTTCTGGCGTTAAAGTGTGTTCGGGATTTTGTGCATTGTAATGATCAAGAAAAGCATCGCTACTATAATCTGCTAGGAAAAAAGGCGTCCAAGCTTCGTGACGGATGAGGCGATTATGAAATAAGTCTTCAAAAGCATGAGAAAATGGCCCATGACCGATATCGTGTAAAAGTCCGGCGATCATGACCCATTGCCGTTCTTCATCGGATAATTGTAATTGGTAGGCGATTTGACTGGCGATATAGCAGCAACCGAGACAATGATTGAAGCGCGTGTGAACCGCGCCTGGAAAAATGTAATCGCTCATGCCCATTTGTTTTATATGGCGTAGACGCTGAAAGCCGGCGCTATCGATAAAGGGTTTGATCCAGCGGTAGCCCATGCGGGTGAATTGCATTGTGCCGTGAATGGGGTCTTTGATGACGTGGCAAGCGCTGGTTTCTCTGTTCATGAAAGCTCTCTGTCTATGCGTTCGTTCATTTTACGCGTTTATGGCGGCTTGCGCTATGGCTGCTGATGTGATTACCATGCGCACATTACTAGCGGGAGTGGCTATGACCAGTAGGATAGGCGTAACAGCAAAAAAACGCGGATTGGGAAAATCCCTCGATGCATTATTATTGGGTTCGGGTGCGGCGGTATTAGAAGCCGAAATCGCGACGAACGGCGAGCAAATGACGCATTTGGATGTTGATTGCCTACAGCCAGGTAAATATCAGCCGCGACGCGATATGGATCCTGCCGCATTAGAGGAATTGGCGAATTCGATTCGTGCCCAAGGCATTATTCAGCCGATCGTCGTACGTAAAACAGCAAATGACCGGTATGAAATTATCGCCGGTGAGCGGCGCTGGCGCGCGGCGCAATTGGCAGGGCTGGTCACTGTGCCGACAATTGTGCGTGATATTCCAGATGAAGCGGCGGTCGCGATTGCGTTGATTGAAAATATTCAGCGTGAAAGTTTAAATCCTGTCGAAGAAGCATTTGCCATGCAGCGCTTGCTGGATGAATTTTCGATGACGCATCAAGCTGTCGCGACAGCGGTCGGTAAATCACGTGCCAGCGTGACGAATTTGTTGCGTTTATTGAGTTTAGCGGAACCCGTGCGTTTGATGTTGGAACGCGGCGATATCGAAATGGGTCATGCGCGTGCTTTATTGACGCTGACGGCGGAGCTGCAATTGCAAGTGGCACAATTGATCGTACAAAAAAGCTGGTCGGTGCGCGAAGCAGAAGCGCATGTGCGTCGTTTGCAAATGCCTAAACCTGTGGCGCCAACGGCAGCGCCTGCGCCTGATTTGCGTCAAATACAACAGGATTTGGCGGATCGTTTGGGGGTGGGCGTGCAGTTAGCGTGTAATGCGAAGGGGCGCGGTCGGTTAGTGATTCGTTATGATAGCTTGGATGAGCTTGACTCGGTGTTGGGATATTTTCAGTGATCATTTTGTAATGCATTGCAGCAGGCTGCAAAAGCCTTTATACTCGCGCCCATTCATGTAACATATTGACTAATTTCGTGCCAGCTACACTTGGTGCGAGGGAGAGCCGCAGGCCGTGACAAACGCAGCAATTCAAATGGGCAGACGTAATGCGCTACAAATCGTCTATCAGCAATTTTTGCTGTTAGCCTTATGTGCCGTCGTTGCTGCATTGGTTGCGGGCGGTCATGCCGGCGTTGCGGTGTTGACGGGCAGTCTCGCTTGTTGGGTGCCGACATTATTATTCGTCCAACTGGCTTTCATCAATCAGTCTTCGGCGAAAACGTTTATTGTGCTTTTCACGCTTGGCGAAGTATTACGTTTGATTGTTGCGGCTGTTTTGTTAATGTGCGTGTTGCGCATGTTAGCGCTTGATGCGCGTTTTGTTATAGGTGGTTTTATGGTCGCGCTCGCGTCTTTTTGGATTGCGGCGGGTGTGTATGGTCTGAAGCGTAAGGCGGTGCAGTTATGAGTACACCTGAAATGACCAGTGGCGCGTATATCCAACATCATATGGAACATTTGACGGTTGGGTCAGGTTTCTGGACGTTGCATCTTGATACGTTAAGCGTATCTATTTTTATTGCTGTTTTGCTAGCAGGTTTTTTGCGTTATATCGCAGTGCATATGCATGCGGGTGTGCCGGGACGTTTGCAAAATATGGTTGAAGTGGTCATTAACTTTGTGCAAGATACGGTGAATGAAACTTACCATGGCAAGAGTACGTTGATTGCCCCCTTGGCGATGGTGGTTTTTTTATGGATTTTTTGTATGGGATTAATGGATCTCCTGCCCGTCGATTTTCTGCCAAACGTATTGCAATTATTTGGTGTCGGGCATTTTAGAAGTGTGCCAACCGCAGATCCGAATGCGACGTTTGCTATGTCAATCAGCATTTTTATTTTAGTCGTTTTTTATAATATTACGATTAAGGGTTGGTCGCTGGGCGTTGAAATGTTAACTAAGCCGTTTGGGCCATATTTATTTTTCCTAAATTTACCTTTCCGGTTACTGGAAGAATTTGTTAAACCCTTTACGCTGGCCTTGCGACTTTTTGGCAACATGTTTGCGGGCGAATTAATTTTTATCTTGATTGCGATGATGCCATGGTGGGTACAAGTATTACCCGGCAGTATCTGGGCGATCTTCCATATTCTTGTCATTACCATTCAAGCATTTGTTTTTATGATGTTGACGGTTGTTTACTTGAGTATGGCGCATGAAACGCATTAGTGATGATGTTAGACGCTGATGCAGTGTGTCGCGTGCTCAGTTCCTCTACCTTATTTTTGTAATAGATACGAATTTATTAATAATTAACTTGATCTTGGAGGCTCAATGGATATCGTAAGTGCAATTAGCGTAGTGCAAGGCTACACAGCCGTGGCATTTGGTTTATTACTCGGCTTATCTTCACTGGGAACCGCTATTGGTTTCGGCGTGTTGGGGGGTAAATACTTGGAAGGCGTGGCGCGTCAGCCAGAATTATCGGGCATGTTGATGGCGCGTATGTTTATCGTGGCGGGTTTGGTTGACGCATTTGCGGCAATTTCAATTGGTTTGGGATTGTATTTGTTGTTTGCGTCCAAGAGCCCATTATTAAATGCGGTATTGACGGCTGCTGCGACCGCGCACACCGGTTAATAAAGTTAAAAAGTTAAGCGAGGTTCCGTGCATGGAAATCAATCTCACGCTTGTTGGCCAGCTACTGACGTTTGCCGTCTTAGTTTGGTTTACCTTGCGTTATGTCTGGCCGCCGATTACGCATTATTTGGCGGAGCGTGAAAAAACCATCGCGGCAGGACTTGAAGCTGCCGCTGCAGCACAACGTGAATTGGCAGCAGCTGAACAGCAAGTCGTAAGCTTGTTGGGCGAAGCAAAGCAAAGCGCTAATCATATTGTAGAAGAAGCCAATAAGCGTTCGACGCGTATTGTTGAAGAAGCGCGGCTTGCTGCACGGGAAGAAGGTCAGCGTATCGTTGCTGCAGCACGTGAAGATTTTGGTCGTGAAGTTGGTGAAACACGTGAAGCATTACGTAGTCAGTTAGGTCAATTGGCCGTCGCTGGCGCGAGTAAAATCTTACGTCGTAATCTCGATGTGAATGCGCAAAAAGAATTATTGGCTGAATTTGTGGCGGAAATATGACAGCAGACCGTCTTACATCAGTCGCACGTCCTTATGTTGCTGCCGCATTTAGCGATGCGTTAGTGCAGGCAAATTTATCGGCTTGGCGTACGTTATTGGAAAATGCTGCGCGCGTGACGGCGGATGCGCAGGTGCGCACTTTATTACGTCGTCCTGCAGTAGACTGGCATAAATTAGCTGATTTTTATATAGATATTTTGCAACCGCTCGATGCGCATCAAACGAATTTTATGCGTGTATTAGCGGCTAACCGACGCTTAATCGCTTTACCGGAAATGGCGCGTTTGTTTCGGGCGCGTTGTGAAGCGTATGAAAAAACGCAGACGGTGACGGTGACATCCGCTGTAGCGCTGGATGAAATATATTTGGATGCGTTGGCAATGCATTTGCAAAAACGCTTGCAACAGCAAGTAAAATTGGTGGTTACAGTGGATGATGCGCTTCTGGGGGGCATTATCGTCACTGCTGGCGACCAAGTAATGGATGGCTCAGTCCGCGGCAAGCTTAGCCGCATGTTGAAATTTCTTGAAACAACGTATTAAAGGTATTGACCTATGCAGTTTACGCAACTTTCTCCGGCAGAAATCAGTGAATTGATTCGCCAGCGCATCGAAAAATTTGAAGCGGGTGTAGAAGTCCGTACCGAAGGCACCATCGTTAGCTTAAAAGATGGCATTGTGCGCGTGCACGGCCTGACGGATGCGATGCAAGGCGAAATGATTGAATTTCCCGGCGGCGTGTATGGTTTGGCACTTAATCTTGAGCGTGATGCGGTCGGTGTGGTGGTGTTGGGTCGTACGGATAATTTAGCGGAAGGCCAAATTGCTAAATGTACTGGACGCATTTTAGAAGTGCCCGTCGGCGAAGCATTGCTTGGTCGTGTTGTGAATGCATTGGGTCAACCGATTGATGGCAAAGGTGAGATTGCGGCAACACAAACTGCGCCAGTGGAAAAAGTCGCGCCAGGTGTTATTGCGCGTCAACCGGTTTCGCAACCTTTGCAAACAGGGATTAAATCGATTGATGCCATGGTGCCAATCGGTCGTGGCCAACGTGAATTAATTATCGGTGATCGTCAAACCGGTAAAACTGCGATTGCAATTGATGCCATCATCAATCAACGCGATACTGGGGTAAAGTGTATTTATGTTGCAATTGGCCAAAAGGCTTCTTCTGTTGCGGCGTTGGTACGCAAATTAGAAGAACATAATGCATTAGCGCACACGATTATTGTGGTGGCTTCTGCGGCTGAGGCAGCTGCGTTGCAATTTGTCGCACCGTATGCCGGTTGCAGTATGGGCGAATACTTCCGTGATAAAGGTCAAGATGCGCTGATTATTTATGATGATTTAACGCGTCAAGCATGGGCGTATCGTCAAATTTCTTTGTTATTACGTCGTCCACCGGGTCGCGAAGCGTATCCGGGCGATGTGTTTTATTTGCATTCACGTTTATTAGAACGTGCTTCGCGTGTGAATGAAGCCTATGTGACGGCTGCTACCGGTGGTGCTGTGACGGGTCAGACGGGTTCATTAACCGCATTACCCATTATTGAAACGCAAGCAGGCGATGTGTCGGCGTTTATTTCGACTAACGTTATTTCTATTACGGACGGGCAAATCTTTTTAGAAACTGATTTGTTTAACGCGGGAATTCGTCCTGCAATTAATGCGGGTTTATCTGTGTCGCGTGTCGGTGGTGCGGCGCAAACCAAAATCATTAAAAAATTGGTGGGGGGTATTCGTATTGCGCAAGCGCAATATCGTGAATTGGCGGCTTTTTCGCAATTTTTGTCTGACTTAGATGATGCAACGCGTAAACAATTAGAGCGTGGTCAACGTATTACTGAAGTGATGAAGCAAAAACAATATAAACCCTTGTCGGTTGCTAATATGGCACTTATCATGTATGCGGCGGACAAAGGCTATTTGGATGGCGTGGCGCTGGATAAAATCGCTTTGTTTGAACAAGAATTGTTGATCGCTTTCCGTGAAACACACGCGGCATTGATTGAGAAACTCAACCAAACGGGTGATTGGAATGCAGATATTGAAAAGACATTTGTCAGTGTGATTGAAACTTTCGTAAAGCACTTTACAGGTTAACGATGGCAGTCGCAAAAGAAATACGTGGCAAAATTCGCAGCATTAAAAACACGCAGAAAATTACGCGTGCAATGGAAATGGTTGCGGCAAGTAAGATGCGGCGTGCGCAAGAGCGTATGCAGCACGCGCGTCCCTATGCGGATAAAATTGCACAAGTGGTCGGTCACTTGTCATTGGCGCATCCGGAATATACGCATCCTTTTTTACAAACGCGTGAAGTTAAGCGCGTCGGTTTTATTGTGGTAACAACGGATCGTGGTTTATGCGGCGGTTTGAATACGTTGTTATTGCGTAGCGCCATTGCGGCGATGCGCGATTGGCATGATAAATCGGTTAGCATTCAATTGGCATTGGTGGGTCGAAAGGCGGAAGGTTTTTTCCGACGCGTCGGTGGCCATGTCTTGGCGCAACAAACGCATTTAGGCGATGCACCGACGGCACATGATTTAACTGGCATTGTTAAAACCATGTTGGATGCGGGTAAATCGACGGATGAAGCTAAGCGTATAGATGCATTGTATCTGTGCTCAAATAAATTTGTGAACACAATGAGTCAGCAAGCGGTCATTCAGCAAATATTACCAATCATGCCGCAAACGACGGGACGCATGCCGAATCATTGGGATTATTTATATGAACCTGATAATGCAAATGAAGTGCTCGATCGGTTTTTATGTCGTTATATTGAATCGCAAGTGTATCGTGCCGTGATTGAAAACATTGCCTGTGAGCAGGCTGCGCGTATGATTGCTATGAAAAATGCAACAGAAAATGCGGCAGATTTAATTCATCAATTGGAACGCGCTTATCATAAAGCACGTCAGGCAGCCATTACGCAAGAATTGTCAGAAATTGTCGCGGGTGCCGCGGCAGTCTAAATGAGGTAAATGAAATGAGTACAACCACAACCACAGTCGGCCATATTGTTGAAATCATCGGCGCGGTTATTGACGTTGAGTTTCCAGTCGGTAGCGTACCAAAAGTCTATGATGCTTTGCGCGTTGAAGCGCGGGATTTAGTGCTGGAAGTCCAGCAACAATTAGGCGATGGCATGGTGCGTACCATTGCGATGGGTGTGTCG
>VFKI01000020.1 GCA_009885665.1 Gammaproteobacteria bacterium | reverse complement strand
TCGATAACGCTTCGTTAAAAATGTGTTTTAAATGCGCATTTACTTGCGTGTAAACTGCGCTTTAAAACCCATTTTTGCCTCGATTTATACAAAAAATACTTCGGTGCGGAATGCCAGTATAAAGATAAATCTATCGACATTATGCGCTGAGCAGCGTAATCTTTTCAAGGCGATGTAACAAAGGACACGCTTCATGACTATCCGCATTCTCGTCAATGGCGCCAATGGTAAAATGGGTCAACCCGCCGTCGCCGCCATTCAAGCTACGCCTGATTTTATTTTATGTGGCACGACGGGTCGCACCGATAATTTAGCGGAAGCTATTCAGCAAACGCACGCAGATGTCGTGCTCGATCTAACGCGCGCCGATTGCGCCGCCAAAAATCTGGAAACCATTATTACCGCCGGTGCGCGCGCCGTCATCGGCACATCGGGCTTAACCGAAGCCATGCTCGCCGCCATCATTCAAAAGCATGCCGACAAAAACCCCATCGGCATCATCGCGCCGAACTTTTCATTGGGCGCCGTGCTCATGATGAAATACGCACGCGAACTCGCGCGTCATTATGCGGCAATAGAAATTATCGAAATGCATCACGATAAAAAAGCCGACAGTCCATCGGGCACAGCCATTCGCACCGCAGAATTATTAGCGCAAGGTAAGCAAGCGCCGCTCACCCCACCCATAACGGATCATGAAATCATTGCCGGTGCACGCGGTGCACGCTATCAAGATATTGCCATTCATTCAGTCCGCTTGCCCGGCCTCATCGCGCACCAGCAAATTATTTTTGGCAGCCAAGGCGAGACGTTAACCGTGCGCCACGATACCCTCGATCGCTCTTGTTTTATGCCCGGCATCGTGCTAGCCTGCAGAAAAGTAATGTTATTAAACAATATGATTTATGGGTTAGAAAATATATTATAAGCGGCCACAGACTCGCGCTTCACAAAAAAACAGGAAATATACACCATGCCCCAATCACCCAACCATAATAAAAAACGCAAGAATCGTGCGCAAGACGTTGCAAACACCCCTATAACACCAGAAACAGTAAGCAATCCCACTCGCACGAAAAAACAAAAAACAGACACCCCTTACCCAACATTTTCCGCATCCAGCAGCGCCAACCTAGCAAACACTTTTCCCGCACCCGAAATTTCCCCAGAAAGCAGAAAAGTGTGGCTTGCCACCGCCGAAGTAAAGCATCTTGGCTTTATAAAAAACATAGGGGCATTTATTGCCAACAACGACTTAAGCCAAAAAGAACATCAAGAAACACTAGGCTGCAGATTCGACCTATTGGCAGAACAGATCAAAGAATATATAGAAAAAAAATATAAATTTGGCAAAGAAAAAGCTGCATTAACCTATGTATCAAAAATAACAGAAGCATTAAAAAAATATATCTTCTCCGAAAATAATTGGCACGCACTTGACGTGCTCATAGGGAAAACATGTGCGCACTACGCTTTATTGAGGATAGAAATAACCCCTCAAATTATGCTCAACCAGTTTCTAATAGAATTAATAGACACGGAAAGCCTTAGCTTGAAAGACATGGCAACCCTTCAATCATTTTTGAATTATTATAAAACCAAAATAACGCTTACGGATTACTTCCTCAGCGACTGTCTCGTCAAAGCGAGCTTATCCACTCCGCACTTAACGCCTGTCATTATCAAAATAATAGACATTATGTGCGAAAAGATGCTTGCCCGCGCTACAAGTCGTCTCTCAACACGAAGAACTATATTACCCCTGCCAGACGCTTATAATGATGCCAATCATGCGTTTAATCGTATAGACACGCCACAAACCTATACATTCACTCGAATCAAAAAAGGCAAAAGCAACACCAAGAAGAACCCCAAGCCAACAGCGGGTAGCGTATCATTATACAGTAATGGCGATTATATCGTCACAAGACACCCCCACACTCCCTATGCCTCACCAAGAAAGGTTGAAGGAAACTTTTTAATAGGGGATTTCAGTGACGCCACCCTTAATTTGACGCACGTAAATCAAGCGCAACTCGATGACCCAAACTACACAAGCTTACTCTTAAAAATTACACGGCAAAGGGGGCACACTGTTTCTGACCAAGGATTAGTGTATCTATTTTACTATGAAGTGATAAATAAATTAGTCAATTTTCTCATGCAATCTCAACAAAATGACGGCAGCGCCATTATTTTAAAAATAGTGGAAGATGCACAGTCTCGCGTACCAGGAAGCTATAAGAACGACAACATGTTTTTCCAATATGATGATTTTATTTACGCGAACCCGTATGCGCACGATTTGCTAAATACCTTAGCAAAAAACGTAACGAACGATCACGCTAAAAAAAACCTCATCGACACATTATATGGCATGCTTATCACCAACCCATCCAGTTGCATTATCTTTATAGCAGAGGCCGTTTGGGAGGTATACTATGACATTTTAACAGAACAGCAAAAGGCTATTTGCTCACCTTTATCTTTGAAAGACGATCATCTAGAAGACTTTTACACCTTTAATGCTAACCACCACAACACGCTGCACATACTCATAAATCACTACAAAACTAACATTACGCATCCACAACATGACACTTCCCTCACGGGCTTAACAGTGGCCACAACCTTACTTTCCCATCTTTCTGTTGAAACATTCAGCGATAAAGAATTTGCTGAACTCAAAAGCGAAAAAATAATAGACCTAATATGCTTTATAATAAGAACCGCGCAAATCCAAGAAAATCACTTATCTGAAGACCAAGCAGCAGCCGTACTCACTGCAATCGATAAATGCATAAAAATATGTCAGCGCACATTACCATCTGAAGGATTCGATAACAGTCTGTCTGCGATTTACACAAGATGCTTCTACCAAGCAGAAAGACTATACATAGACAGGCTCGAAGAAAAGAAACATACAGTAATAGCCTATCAACTATCGATGATGAAGCTGCTTAACGAAAGTGGAAATGTAACAGCGGTGGAAATTGATACATTTATAAAATTAGCGATACCCACTTATCTCAACTATGGCACGCTTTTAGAGCTCCATCATTTTATTGATACACTTTGCTATCTTACTGTTATAAAATTTGAGAAAAATGCACAAAACGGCACGCACAACTCGCCGCTCATGCACCTCGTCATCCTCTACTATAAAACAATTAACACCAAATCAAAACATTCTAGCGAAAGCAATCAAGAATCAATAGAGAAAATAAGCAAAACGCTTATACATTTATTACTTAGCAATTTGCCGACTGCCGTAAAAGAATATCTTTACACTAAAATGATTACCAAGAAGGAATACGCCGCTTTATGCAAAGCATTAGAATCTAATCCAACAATAAAGCAAGCCCTGAATGAAACGCGTTTTGCACTTCATGAACACGCATCAAGCAGATCTCTACACCAAAATAGACAGAACACGCATACCGCCTCAATACACGCCGGCGTTAATGAAGCCATAGCAAAGCTCACAAAAGCATACCCGGTAGAGGATAATGGTATCCCGGCTGAGGAATGCACGTTGCAGCTTTTTTTTAAAGAGCGCGCCAAACGTGCTATCATTGACATTTATACAACGATAATGCGACCTCGATTCATCCCAGAAGCAAACTCAGCGGACACGATCGACTTCGTTAAAACGCTTTTTTTAAACAACGCAGCCTTAATTTGCGCCATAAAAGCCACCGGACCGAACTCATCGCTTTACATTAACATGTATAAACACTGCCCTGCTCTTTTTGCAAACAAAGAATTTTCCGCATTGAAGCTAGTTAACTATCTCCACGCTTATAAGGAAATTAAAGACGCTCAACTTGCAATAAAAACACTCCACCTTGTTTGGCGCGCTATACATGACCCACACTATGCGCACTTGAGGCAAGATAACATAGCAACGCTACAAACTAACCTAGCGCAATTATTGATCGAAGTCACACATGATGCGGACAACAACCCTTACCCTGCACCGCGCCCTGCCTGCTTCAGCGGCATAATCAACAAACTGGTCAGCACACTAGAACCCTTTCACCCATTGGTCAAATTATCCATGATGACCAGCGATACAATTATTCATTACATCCGCGATTTTTATGATGACAAATTTAAGCTGTCAAGCGAGGCCGACAAGTTAAAAATTTATACTGACTCTGATTTTCAAGAAAATGTGCATGTTCCGCACTTTTTTCTAAGCCAATATAGCGATGCATTTATAACGCATTTCAAAGAAGATATTCGCTTAGGGGGAATAAGAATAGAAACCGTACACGCGTGGCTGAACTGCCCTGCACCCGCTAAAACATACTGTCCCGCTCTCATCGAATTTGCACAACAAAAAAATGCGACGCGCGATCAGCCTACCACACTGGCAAGCCCTCGTGGACTCAGTCTTTTTTCTCAACGGCCTGACGTCAATTTCGCCGCTGCACCCACGGCGCGCAACAACACCGCCGCCGCACATCAACCATGACGTTTGACGAAGCACGCGTGAAATATCACCATTGGCTCCGCCAATTTTAGGGTATTTTTTTGGGGAGGGGGGAGAGAATCGCGATTCTCCCCCAAAGCCCTCCATCGCGAAATGCCAAAAGACCTTTCTAAAGAAGCTATAGACTTAACTTCATACCACCGGTCACGCGCGTCAATCCTGCCAAATCACATTCTGTATACACATTTTTATAATTTGCGCGCAAAAATAATTCGCGCACGCTAGCAGCTTGATCAAAACCATGCTCAAGCAACAAATAACCACCATTTATTAAATATGCAGGCGCCGTTAAAATAATTTCACGTATCGCATCCAAGCCATCTTCACCGGAAACTAACGCGGCGTGTGGTTCATAGCGCAAATCAGCTATATGCGGATCTGCTGCTGCCAAATAAGGTGGATTACTGACAATTAAATCAAACTGCTTATCTACCGGCAACGCCTTACACCAATGGCCGTGATAAAAAGTGACATTCGTGGCATGGTTATGCAGCGCATTTTTTTTGGCAACCGCAAGGGCTGCGGCACTTTGATCTGTTGCACAAATCTGCCAATGCGAACGTTCAGCCGCAAGGGCAAGCGCAATCGCACCCGAACCTGTGCCGAGATCAGCACAATATTTAATCGCGCCCGGCAAACGGAGCGCGCATTCTATTAATGTTTCCGTATCAGGCCGCGGAATCAGTGTGGCCGGTGTCACACATAAATCCAACGACCAAAATGCTTGCCGGCCCGTCAAATAAGCGATGGGCACACCTTGTCGACGTTTATCAATACAATTGAAAAATGCAGCATATTCTGCGGCGGTCAGTTCACGCTCAGCATGCGCTATAAGATAAGCACGCGAAACATTTAAAACATACGCAAGCAGCAACGCCGCATCAAGGTGCGCCGTTTGCGTGTTTTTTTCAAGGATTTTTGTTGCGTGCTGCAAACAAGTTTGCAAAGAAGATGACACTAATCCCCCAGTGATGCCAACAAATCCGCCTGATGTTCTTGCATCAATGCCGCAATCACCGCACCTAAATCGCCTTCCATAATCGTCGGCAACTGATACAAAGTGAGATTAATACGATGATCCGTCAAACGCCCTTGCGGAAAATTATACGTGCGAATACGCTCTGACCGGTCGCCCGTTCCCACCAAATCACGCCGCGTATCTGAAATCTGCTGCTGCTGCTTTTGTCGCTCGGCTGCCAATAATTTTGCCGTCAATAATGCCATCGCTCGCGCGCGATTTTTATGTTGCGAACGCTCATCCTGACATTCAATCACTGTGCCGGTTGGAATATGGGTGATACGAATGGCTGAATCGGTTTTTTGTATATGCTGGCCGCCTGCACCCGATGCGCGAAAAGTATCCGTGCGCAAATCTGCTGGATTAATAGTAATCGCATCGATTTCCGCCACTTCCGGTAAAATCGCCACGGTACACGTGGACGTGTGAATACGCCCCTGCGCTTCCGTTTCAGGCACACGTTGTACGCGATGCACCCCCGACTCAAATTTAAATTGTGAATAAGCCCCCTGGCCAATGATGCGCAAAATAATTTCGCGATAACCGCCCTGATCCGCCGGTTGCGCATTCATCACTTCGACTTGCCAATGCTGTGTTTGCGCATAACGCGTATACATACGCGATAAATCACCCGCAAAAATTGCCGCTTCTAAGCCCCCCGCACCCGCGCGAATTTCCAAGAAAATATTGCTATCATCCAACGGATCCCGCGGCAATAATAATACTTGTAACGCTGCTTCCAATTGCGCAAGCAACGCGGCATTCTCGCTTGCTTCAGACTCAGCCATGGCGCGCATTTCTACGTCACTATCTTTTAACAATAACGTGATATCCACTTCTGCACGCTTGGCGGCATCGTAGCGATTAAATACATTCACCACAGGTTCCAATTGTGCATACTCACGTGAATAGGCACGGAACTTATCTTGATCGTTGATAACTTCAGGCGCTGACAATAACGCGCCTAATTCTTCATGGCGTTCAACTAATTTTTGCAATCGATTGACTAACGAAGACTTCATGCGTCACACTCCATCCGGCAACGCAAACAATTCACGCGCAAATTCCAACATATCGTGACGACTCGCTAAAGCGGGTTGCCGCATTTTCACGCTGGGGGTATGCAATATTTTTTGTGTCATCGCGCGCGCAAATGCCTGTAAAACGTCAGCTGGATTTTCACCGCGTTGTAATTGACGCGTATATTTCATTAATTCTGCCTGACACACCTTTTCCATTTCACTGCGCCACGTCCGAATCGAACTGCTCGCCGCAGCAAATGACGTCAGCCACGCCATAAAGTGCGCGCTACGCGTAGCGATGACTTCACGCGCTTTTTGTGCCGCATGTTCACGATGGCTAAAACCTTGCTGAATAGCATCGCGTAAATCATCGATAGAATAAAGGAAAATATGCGGCAATGCGGCGCACGCTGGATCAATGTCACGCGGCACCGCAATATCAATGCAATGGAGTGGTTTACGCCGCGCCGTTAACATCGCCGGCGTAATAATCGGCTGCGGACTGCCTGTTGCGGTAATCACAATATCCGCAGCAGCCAGCGCTTCAGGTAAACGCATCAACTCAACCGTGCGTGCATGATATTGCGCAGCAAGCGCTGTAGCAGAGGCAATACTGCGACTGCTGATCGTTAAGCGCGCAGGCTTGAGCGGTGCAAGATGACGTGCAACTAATTCTTGCGTAAGCCCCGCACCCACCAACAACACATCCGCCGTGGTAATGCCCGTCAATTGTTGTTGCGCAAAACGCACCGCCGCCGCCGACACAGAAACTGGGCATACGCCAATCGCCGTATTGGTACGCACTTCTTTGGCAACGGCAAACACCTCTTGAAATAAGCGATTAAATTGTGAGCCCACCGTCCCCGCCGCACAACTTTCGGAAAACGCCGTTTTTAACTGACCCAAGATTTGTGATTCGCCCAAAATTTGTGAATCGATACCACATGCTACCTGCATAATATGTTGCACCGCGGCAAGATCGGTATAACAATAAAAAGCAGCGCGCAAATCGACATGCGTGGCGTGCGACTGACGACAAAACCAATCGGTCAAACGTGCCGCGTGATCAGGGTGATCCGTGACGCAATATAATTCCGAGCGGTTGCATGTTGATAACAACACGGCTTCGTGGACATTTTCACCGCCGGCGAGGTCTTGTAAATAAAGCGCTAATTTTTCAGGGGCGAACACCACTTGTTCGCGCAACGCGACCGGCGCAGTGCGATGATTGATGCCGCAGGCAATGATAGGCATGGGGATAACGACCTCCAGTGAGGTGCATATTGTATGCTAGACAGGGAAAGAGTACAAAGAAAGAGATGAATTATTAAAGGTAGCGCATTATTTATGACATTTTTTACACGCACATGTTATCGCATTTGTTTGACGATACTCGCCCTATTCGTCCTTACCCGTTGCGCTACCCTGCCGCCCACCCCGCTCAGCGCACCGCCACTGAGCGCCGCGGCGCGCACCCGCGCGCTGACCCAGCTTGATCACTGGCATCTGCGCGGCGCACTCGCGCTACGTACACCGCAAGGCAGTGAAACTGCACACTGGCAATGGCAACGCAGCGGCGCGCTATTTTCGCTACATCTCGCCGGCCCTCTCAATATCGGCGCTATCAACATCGACGGCGCACCCCACCAAGTCATACTGACGACGGCCAGCGGTAAGCGCTACGTGGCGCGCACCCCCGATCAATTGATACTACAAGTCACCGGCTGGCACTTACCTGTCGCCGGTTTGAATTATTGGATACGCGGTCTCGCCATACCGCGCATATACACTCAGCGCACCAACAACCCTGACGGCACCCCCGCCACGCTGCAACAACAAGGCTGGACCATTCGTTATTTAGCGTACAGCAATGTGGCTGGACTCATGCTGCCGGCACGCATGCTACTGACGCAGCACGACCTCAGCATCAAACTGGTGATCAATGCATGGTCTAAGGATGGGGGGTAATCGCAATGACCGTTATCTGCGACCTTGCAGGCCCATAATACCAAAAGATCCGATAGGCACCAGGCGTGTTATTTTCCGCATACGCCTCAAAAACGTCTTCTTCTTTTGGGCCACACAATGAAGTGAATTTATGCGTCTGCAACCCTGGATGCCTCGGATTAGCTTCCAGCAACCCGAGCGTTTTCCTGACGGCCTTCAGACGCTTTTTTAGATCGGATTTTCTCATCAATAACTGCAAATCAGACTCAGCTTGCTTTGAGAAAAACAGCTTATAGGTCATTTTCCGCACTTTCCTCATCGTCATCGACATAGCCAACAAAGCTGCCTAAATAACGTGTGCGACCCGCAGCCACATCTTCCAGCCCCTGCTTCACTTGCTGTAATGCAGCCTTGTTATTAAACAACCATTTTTCTCGCGCCGGAATTTCCACATGCGGCTCAAGAATAATACGGCTTTGCTTGTCTATAAACACAGAAAAACTGCTCACGCCAGCAGCCAATTCACCCAAGGTGATTCGCCCTTTAGCATCCGGTCGAACTGATTTCAAACTATGCAGCGCCATAATGATACCCTCCTCCAAGAGAGTATAGGCAACAAGTGGGAAAAAGGCAAAGTGGGAGATAGCTCTTTGCCCATCGCAACCCGCCAGGGCATACCTCAACCCATTAACCGAATGCCATTGGAGTAGAAGATATGAAAAAAATCTATAAAACCAATTGACAGCGCCGCGCGACATCCGCAAAATAGACGCCCTCGCCTAAGCTTCATATATTGGGGTGTAGCCAAGCGGTAAGGCATCGGGTTTTGATCCCGACATTCCCAGGTTCGATCCCTGGCACCCCAGCCATTTATGTTTATGTATGATAAAAATTTGATATCTTCTAACCGGCATGCCAAGAATCTGTATTTTTTGTATAAATCGAGGCAAAAATGCGTTTTAAAGCGCAGTTTACACGTAAGTAAATGCGCATTAAAACGCATTTTTAACGAAGCGTTATCAAAAAAGACGGAGCCTTGGAATGTCGGTTCTAAAAAAGATGTGACATAACTTTCGGAGATGCACACCATGACAGACGCTTTGCCCAGTATGCTGATTTTCAGTGGCAACGCCACCCCCGTACTGGCACAACGCATTGCCGCCGAACTACAGCTGCCACTCGGCGCGGCACATGTTAGTCAATTCAGCGATGGCGAAACCATGGTGGAAATCAAAGAAAACGTACGTGGCCGCGAAGTCTTTCTTGTTCAATCAACTTGCGCCCCCACTAATGATCATTTGATGGAATTGATTACGATGGCTGACGCTTTGCGTCGCGCTTCCGCTAAACGCGTTACGGCCATCGTGCCTTATTTTGGTTACGCGCGCCAAGACAGACGCGTACGCTCAGCACGCGTACCGATTACCGCCAAAATTGTCGCTGACATGATGGCCGCAGTCGGTATCAGCCGATTGGTCACGATAGATTTACATGCTGATCAAATTCAAGGGTTTTTCTACATGCCGGTGGATAACCTTTATAGCACCCAAGTCATGCTGGACGATATTCAACAACGCGATTATAAAAATGTCATGGTCGTCTCACCCGATGTCGGCGGCGTCATTCGCGCCCGCGCCATGGCCAAGCGCATCGCTGGCGCTGACCTCGCCATCATCGACAAACGTCGGCCACAACCCAATGAAGCGCAAGTCATGCATATCATTGGCGACGTACGTGACCGCGATTGCATTATTGTTGATGATATTGTCGATACTGCTGGCACACTGTGCAAAGCGGTTGAAGCACTCAAAAACCATGGCGCAGCACGCGTTGCCGCATACGTCACCCATCCCGTCCTCTCCGGTAACGCCATTAACAATATCAATCACTCATTACTGGATGAAATGGTCGTCACTGACACCATTCCACTCAGCCCTGACGCGCAAGCTTGCAGCCGCATCCGTCCATTAAGCCTTGCGCCAATGATTGCTGAAGCGATTCGACGAATTAATGGCGCTGGATCATTAAGCCGGATGTTTCCAGAGTAGGGGTCTTACCGGCATTCCACACCGCAATTTACACGCAAGTAAATGAGCATTTAAAACACATTTTTAACGAAGAGTTATCAAAAAAGACAAAGGTGCGGAATGTCGGTTCTTACGCCAACGCGGGCGCTGGACGTACCGCTACTGGTTTTTCACCCAGCCAGTGGTTAATGCGTTTTTGCACAGCAAGATCGGCTTCACTGGGGGGGTACTGCACCGCCAAGCCGAGACGCGTCAACTGAATCCAACTATAGCGCATCCATTGCGGCGCGCCTGATAACACCACCTTTTGCCAATTTTTTTCATTGTTTACCACATCGATCATGGCATCAAATGTTTGATACGCCGCAGTCCGACCCTGATCGCCGACCAGACTAACAGGCACCGCAATCAATTGATTGCCGCAATCATAAACATGATACAACGGGCTAGCATGCGCTAAGTTTAATAAAACCGGCGTCGTGGCATTCCAATCGCCGCGATGGCGAATCCGTAACACCCCCCAATGCGCATTGAGATAATTCACCCAAGGCAACACATCGAAATCTTCATCAGGAATTGACAAAAAATCTTCTAAATACCCGTCAGACATGCCGTTTTCTCTCTATATTTAAGCTAATAGAACGTATCTACTAAAGATAGGGCAGAAGAACTGAAGTACGCAGCACACTGCATTGACGAGCGTCAGAGGGGGAGAATGGCGCTCTCCCCCTCTGACAACTCC
>VFKI01000123.1 GCA_009885665.1 Gammaproteobacteria bacterium | reverse complement strand
ATAAATGCGATTAATATTTTTCTCTTTTGATACTATATTTGATTTTTTTATCAATTGAGGTTATGCTTTCATTATATATATACTATTGAGAGGCATTTACGATGAATATTGCTAGAGACCTACCTCCTGCTATATTTGCAAATGAAAATGCTGTTGCGCTCAAGGCATTCTTTGGCATTACCCAGTTGTGGGGGTTGTCTACTGAACAAGAGCGGACATTGCTGGGCGTGCCTTTGGCAACTTTCTATCGTTGGAAAAGAGATAAGGATGGCAAATTAAGTCGCGATCATTTAGAGCGGATTTCTTATGTACTCGGCATTTATAAAGCATTACATATCTTATTGCCGAATAACGCGGCTGCTGATAGCTGGCTAAAGAAACTAAACAACGCCCCTTTATTTAGTGGGCGCACAGCACTGGATAAATTAATGGTGGGGCGAGTGGTTGATCTAGCGGATGTGCGGCGTTACCTAGACGCAGCGCGTGGAGGATGATTAAATGAAGCAGCCCAAGTTAGCTGATTTAATTAATCAAGATCAATTTCGTATCATTCCTTCCATATATCCTCCCATTAATTTTTTTGAAAAATTGGTTGATCCAACCGAGATGGAAGCGCTTTGGCACATTGAAAGTTTAACGAATGATAGATTGCTAGAAGAAGCGGGAAATCTTGCGCTAGTGCGGGCGCAAGATCGTGTCAGCGGTGTAGGCGCGAGCGTAGTGATGGCGGCCTTCACCCATATTTCGCGTGATCGGCCATCACGATTTTCCGATGGGAGTTTTGGGATTTATTATGCAGGTTTGAGTATGGAGACCGCTATTCGCGAGACCGTGTGGCATCGCGAACAATTCATGCGTTATACGCGTGAATCAGCGGGAGAGCTGATGATGCGTTTATACAAGGGAAAGATTAAAAAACTTTTGCATGATGTGAGAGATTGTTATCCGCTGTTACATGATCCTAATCATTATCATGCTTCACAACAGTTTGGACATCGTATGCGCGATGAATGCTCGTGGGGTTTAATATACAATAGCGTGCGAAATATGGGCGGAAATTGTATTGCAGCATTTCGCCCTCCGGCCGTTTCACTTCCCGTACCCACAGACCATCTACGTTATTTATGGGATGGAACGAGCATTATAGAAGTGTTATCGACGAATACGGTATTACGTCTTTCTATGTAACTGCGCAGGGTATCTATTGCAAAAAAGACGAAGGTGCAGGATGTCGGTTAAAATCCTACGGGCGTAACAGATTGTGTGCGCGCGGATAATTTCTTTTCACCAATGAGATGCAATATAAATGGAATAGCCATAAATAATAAGACGCCAACAACCAGCGTGCCCCAGCCGAGCAAATTAAATGTGTGTGCAAAGCTGGTGTTGGTAATCAGTGGGTCAGTTGAATTGACTGTGCCAAGTGCCATTGAGGAGGCTTTACCGGCAATAATTGAGCCTATCCCTGTCGCCATCATCCAAGTGCCCATCATGACGCCTAGTAAATTTTGCGGCGCAAGTTGTCCAACTAAGGCGTAGCCGATCGGGCCAATAAAGACTTCTCCCATGGCTTGTAAGGCAAAACTGACCATAATCCAATTGATGTTGAGATAACCTGCGGCATTAGCAAAATGTATGCCGATCGGTAATAAAGCAAGTCCAAAACCAACCACCATTAAACCTAAACTAAATTGCAGCGGTATGCTGATTTGATAACCGCGACCACGCAGGACGGTGAGTGCGCCACTGAAGAGCGGTCCGCCCAGCATGATGACCAGCGGGTTAATATTTTGTAACCATTGCGGCGCGATAGCGATCCCCAGAAAATGTAAATCAACATTTCTTTCCATGAAAAGATTGATTGCCATAGCGGGCATAGAGTACAAAATAAAAAATACGAGTGAGGCAAACCATAAAATCAAGTATGCCCATATTTTTTTACGCGCTTCCGGTTTCGATTGCGTGCGGGCGAATACCGCAATGAGCACCAACATGAACGTGCCGCCCCCCAGAATCAATGCGTTACTGATGCTGGGAGATTCGAGTAAAAATTTTAAGGCAATGAGCAAGCCGACAATCAACGCAATGCCTTTCCAGCAGAGCGATTTTTTTTCTGTTGATGTCAGGCGGCTGAAAGTGGTGTTGATGTCGGGTAATTTTTTCCACTGTGCCATGGTCAGAATAAGCGTGGCAAGATTGCCCGCTGCGCCAAATAAAAACATGCTGCGATACATGTGAAGTTGTTGCAGGTAGCCACTGACATAAAGTGCAACAAAGAAACCTGCATTCATGCCGGCATAATTCCATAGGAAAGCACTTTCACGACGCTTATCTTCAGGTTGAAAGCGTTGTGTCAGCATGCAATTGATACAGGTAACGTTGAGGCCGGCACCCGCAAGGAAAGGGGATAGACCCCAATACAGCGCATGCAGGTTGCCGGCAGAAATGATTAAGCAGCCGATGCATTGCAGTACCATGCCAATGGCAAATAGGCTGCGGTAGCTCATGAAGCGGCCGCCGATGTAGCCACCGAGTAAGTGTAGGCCATAATTGAAGGCAAGAAAGCTGGCCACCAGCGGCGTGGCGATTTTGTCCGCCATGTGTAGATAATTGGTGGTGTAAAAGATGAGCGAATAGTTGAGCGTGGCAAATGCGGTGGTGGCAAGTAACTGTATGAAAAATATGGCTCCAGCGCCGGGTGGCATGACGTCAAGGTATTTTTGGTATAGATTTTTTGAGGCAGGACGTGATTCTGGCATACAGGCTCCGGGTACCACTGAAAAAAGACGATCTGTATTCATAACCTAAAATGCGTTTGAAGGCAATAAAAAATTGTATGTAACCATTCAGCAAAATCTTCGAAAAACACCAGCGAGGCCAGATGCAACCTGACTTTGCGCGATGGGGGATTCTTAAGGGGGAGAATCGCGACTCTCCCCCTTAAGTGGCGGCAGGCGGGCGAGCTATTTGCCCGAGTAGCCATCTGAATAGTTACAATTGTATCTACT
>VFKI01000101.1 GCA_009885665.1 Gammaproteobacteria bacterium | reverse complement strand
TCAAAATGCGCATATAGTGTGAGGCATGCGCCGCTTTTTCAGCAATTTTTCACAAAACCTTGACTCAAATCCGGCCGTTGTCTGAAAAATGCGGCTCCAGCTGAATAGTTACAATTTCACGAGGTCGTCATTTTAATGGTACCGAGGGTCGGAATCGAACCGACACGGTGTCACCACCACCGGATTTTGAATCCGGCGCGTCTACCAGTTCCGCCACCCCGGCGACCTAGCGTGAAGGTGCGCAGTATAGCAGATTGCAGCGCCACATCAAGCAATTTCCGCCGGATCGACATCTAACGACCAGCGAACTTTTTGGCCACTCTTCAGTATTTCTACTTGCGGCATCAATTGGCGTAACGCATGGTGTAATGCGGGGCGCTGGGCGCTTTGTAATAAGAGTTGCATACGTTGATAGCCTGCACGGCGCGGCATGGGCGCGGGCAATGGCCCCAATATTTCTACATCGTTGATCGCTAAATCGTGTAACAATTGTTTAACCTCGCGTAAAAAATGCTGCGCAACCACGTCATTTTGTGCTTCAGCACGGAGTAAGGCGAGAAAACGATAGGGCGGTAGACACGTTTGCTCGCGTTCATTTAATAAAACGTGGGCAAAATCGTCATAGCCGTTCTGTAATAAACGTTGCAACAACGGATGATGCGGATGATGGGTTTGAATTAATACCGTTCCCGCTTTGTCGGCACGCCCAGCGCGCCCCGCGACTTGTAATAACAATTGCCCCATACGCTCCAGCGCGCGAAAATCACTACTGAAGAAACTGCCATCCGCATCAATAATCGCCACTAAAGTGACATTTGGGAAATGATGTCCTTTGGCCAGCATTTGCGTACCTGTCAAAATACGTGCTTCGCCACAGGTAATACGCGCGAGCGTCTGTTCTAATTCGCCCTTTTTGCGCGTATGGTCGCGATCAATTTGCGCTATAGGAAAATCAGGAAAATATTGACTTAACGCCGCGGCTAATTTTTCAGTCCCCATACCAACAGGGATAAGGCTGGCGGTAGCGCAATGCGCACACGCGGTTGGCACTTTTTTACGCGCGGTGCAATGATGACATAATAAATAGCCAGCACGTTTGTGCCATGTCATGCGTTTGTCGCAACGCGTACAAATCGCACTCCAACCGCAGCTATGGCACAATAATACCGGCGCAAAGCCGCGTCGATTTAAAAATAACATGACTTGTTCACCACGCGCCAAATGCTGGCGCAAGCTTTGAATCAATTCTGCGGATAAGCCATCGCTCAGTTGTTGCTTGCGCATATCAATTAATTGGCAATGAGGCTGGCTGGCAACCCCCGCGCGTTGCGGTAATGACAATAATTGATAACGCCCGTTGTTGACATTATGCAAGCTTTCCAATGCAGGCGTGGCCGACCCCAAGACGATAGGAATCGCTAATTGACGCGCGCGCAAAATGGCGATATCACGTGCATGATAGCGAAAACCCTCTTGTTGCTTAAATGAAGGATCATGCTCTTCATCGACGATGATGAGTCCTAAGTTTTGAAAGGGGGCAAATACGGCAGAACGCGTGCCAATCACAATGCCGGCTGCGCCACTGCGTACCTGTAACCACGCGGTGAGGCGCGCCTTAGGCGTCATGCCAGAATGCAGTGTGACGATGGGTGCGCTGACGCGCTCATAAAAACGCTGTAAGGTTTGTGGTGTAAGACCAATTTCGGGTATCAGTACCAACACTTGACGATTTTTTGCTAAAGCCGCTAATGCTTGTAAATAGACTTCAGTTTTACCACTGCCCGTGATCCCCGCCAGTAAAAAAACCTGAAAAAAATCGCGCGCGGCCGTTATCGCCGCTAGCGCGGCTTGCTGATCTGGGTTGAGCGTGAGGGGCGGCAGTTGCTTGGTGGGCGCGTGTAAAGGCGGTGTCTCAGGTATAGGTTTGCCTTGGCGCAAAGCAGTTGGCAGCAGATTGGCTAATACTTCACCAATTGGGTGGTGATAATATTGGGCGGCTTGTTGTGTCAGTGTGAGCAAATTGGCGGGCAATAGGGGGGTGGAATCTATTAACTCATTGATATATTTAAGTTTTTTTATTGGAACAGCGGAGGTCGCGGCCGTTTGCATGAAAATACCTGTTAACTGCCGACGACCAAACGGCACACTGACCCGCATGCCAGGTTGATATTGATTTATGTCATGGTGAATGGGCAATAAATAATCAAAGTAACGCCTAAAGGGCACGGGAAGCGCAATTTTTAATATGGGGGGCTGGATACTCATGGCGCTTACTCTATACTATTCAGGGAAAGATTGCTGCTATCAACGTGATGCGTAATTATTTTTTGCAAAATGTAACGTATTTACTACAAAAGGTAGGGTAGAAAAACTGAAGTACCCAGTACACTGCATTGACGTTCGCAAAAGATTGGCCAAAGGCGGCCGTTTCTGCGAAGCACCCGAACAGTTGCAAGGATTATTGAAAAAAACGGGGTGGAGAGTGTTGGTAGCTGGACTTTTGATTTTTTTTCCTTATAATGGCCGGCTCATTTTAAACGAGGGTTGCAAAAATGGCAGATGAAGCGGATTTGGCAAATGATTTGATCGCCAATGAAGTATCCAGCGTACTGGAAAAACTGCGGCGTGACGGGCCTGCTAAGAAAGGACCTGAACATTGTGTGACTTGTGAGGATCCTATTCCAGCGGCACGGCGCAAAATGGGCTTTGAGCTGTGTGTTTCTTGTGCAGCTGAAGCTGAGCGGCGCGACGCACTATTTGGCGGTTGAGCCTATCTATTACAAAAGATAGGGCGAGCGCGATGGGGGGGGCGCTTGTCAATGCGGTTTGCCGCGTGCTCAGTTCCCCTATCCTATCTTTTGTAATAGATGCATTGAGCTTATTATAAAATCCCTGTTACTATGTCGCATAATATAAGGATGATGCAGCATGGCCAGCGATAGCGACTACCAGCAAGTTATTCGTGCACTTTCCGAGCGTATTGTTGCCGCGCAGCGGCCTATTCGCATTCTCGATGCATTGAAATGGGATGCGGAAGTACAGGCAGATTTTTTTCGTCATAAAGGCAAAAAGCTGCCTTATGTTGATTCGGAATATTATCAGCGCCAAAATGCCTTGCAGTTTGACCCAGCTAAAAAACTGGAAGAATTTCATGATATCGAGCGCGATATTCGTCGCCATCTCGGACAATACAGCGGTGTCGGCAGTATTATGCAACGTATGTGCCATGAATACAGCATGGTGGTTGAGATGTTGGTGGCGCGTGGCACGCCGCGCTTTACTGAAATTTCGCAGGAGCTGTATGGCAGCGCTGAAGATGCTTTTCATGTCGGCGCACCCACTTTAAAAGATCTGGCCACGTTGATGAGCCGTACGCTGACCAAGTTGGCGGGCAAGACAGTCAATGAACTCGATGAAGAAAAATATACCAGCGAAGAAGCGGTCGCCATATTGGCAGAGCGGCTGGGTAAATACTTTGTCGATGCAGAACGTACGCCGCGCGTTGTGTTGACGGATGGTATTGTGGCAGATGCCGCGGCGGGCGCAGACCGTATTCGCATACTCAATAACAATCATTATAGTGAACGTGAAATCCGTATCTTTGAAATTCATGAAGGGTGGGTGCATTTGGGCACGACCTTGAATGGTATGTCGCAACCGTATTGTACTTTTTTAAGCAAGGGTCCGCCTTCTTCAACAGTAACGCAAGAAGGCTTGGCGATTATCACGGAAATTTTCACTTTTTCTTCTTGGCCTGGGCGCTTGCAACGGCTGACCAATCGTATCATTGGCGTCAATATGGCTGAAGAAGGTGCCAATTTTCTTGAAGTGTATGACTTTTACCGCGAGCAAGGCATGGAAGAAGCCGACAGCTATCAATGCGCGCAACGCGTGTTTCGCGGTAGCACGCCGGAAGGCGGGCCGTTTACCAAGGATTTGTCTTATAGTAAAGGCTTTATTTTAATTTATAACTACATTCGCTTGGCGGTACAGCGCGGCTTGGTGGCGAATATTCCGTTGTTATTTGTCGGTAAAACCACACTCGAAGATATTCACATTATTGCCGATTTAGTGGCCGAAGGGATTATTATCCCGCCGCGTTACACCCCGCCTCAGTTCCAAGATATCGCGGCACTGAGTGCATGGATGTGTTATTCATTGTTTTTGAATCGCTTGGATTTGCAGCGCTTGGCGACGGATTTTAAAGCAATATTGTTTTAAGGCCGACATTCCGCACCTTTGTCTTTTTCGATAACGCTTCGTTAAAAATGTGTTTTAAATGCGCATTTAC
>VFKI01000144.1 GCA_009885665.1 Gammaproteobacteria bacterium | reverse complement strand
ACGATAGATCCGCTCCTGTCTGGTTGGCCAAGAATCATTCTCGTACCAATCCAGTAAAGGGGACATTTCTATCTTGCTAAAAGGGGACATTTCTAAATTGCCGCCACAAAATCGGTAAATAAGCTGACAATTCCTACAATATATGGCATATTGCTATCATTCAATGTTAGAATTCAAAAAATCCTGGAGCAACCCAACATGAACCCCATCTTGCAATGGATAAAAAATAATTCGCTAAAAATCTTCGCAGCGCTCATTGTCATGATGCTAGCTTACTTGATAATAACGCATTTCTTGGCTGGAAAATCAGCGAAATCAAACGATGCCACCGTGGAAACGATCGTGCTCGCCCCACAACCCGGCATACAACGCTGGCAAGCCGTTGGCATAGTCAAAGCAGCTCATCAAATTATTATTACGCCTGAAATCACGACTGGCACTATCGACAGCATCGCTGCAGCCAGCGGTCAAACAGTCAAACAAGGCGATATACTTATTAATATACGTCACGCTGACATTGATGCGAGCTTGCAAAAAGATCAAGCGGCGCTGGCCGCAGCGAAACTCACTTATCAACGTAAAAATGCTTTACTCAGTTCGCATAGCATATCAAAAGAAGATATTAGCCAAGCATTGAGCGCCTATCAACAAGCTGTGGCAGCAGTAGCAGGTGATCAGGCACTGCTGGCTAAATATATCATTCGCGCCCCCTTCGCCGGCACACTCGGCATTTGGCAAGTTGATATTGGCCAACAAATAAGTGCCAACGATAAACTCGTCAGCCTGACGCAGCTGTCACCCGCGTGGATAGATTTTTCCTTACCCCCGGCTGCACTCGGCGCAATAAAAGTCGGCGACAACATTCGCTTTACCACCAGCAGTTTTCCGGGTCGCAATTGGGTTGGCAAAATCACTTCTATCGATCCACAACTCGACACTTCCACGCGCAGCCTGCAATTGCGCGCACAAGTTGATAATCATGATAATAAACTCGTACCTTCTTTATATGGCACAATTCTGGTTGAATTACCTTTACCGCCACAATTATTGATTCCGCAACAAGCCGTCATGTATGATCCAAAAGGCGCTTCCGTTTACATCGTCAAACAAAATAAAGCTAATCCACAAGCCATTACCTTGGGCGAGCATATTGGCGATGATGTCGTTGTGAGCAGCGGTTTGCAGGCAGGTGACGAAGTTATCACCGCCGGCATGATGAAATTATTCCCTGATTCCCCCGTCAACATCAGCCACCGTGTGACGCAAAGCGCAGTGACCCCGCCGACGCATTCTTAAAACTTCACATAGTGCCCGACATTCCGCACCTATGCAGGATATTATACCCATGTCTTTTACAGATCTTTTTATCCGCCGTCCCATTATCGCCATTTCACTCAGCTTATTAATATTACTTGCGGGCGCATGGGCAATTAGCATCTTACCTTTAGGACTTTATCCGCAAGTCACCGTACCGGTTGTGCGCATTGAAACAACCATGGCGGGCGCGAGCCCAGAAGTCATGCAAAATTATGTCACCAACTTAATACAGACGAATTTAACTGGCATGCAGGGTGTCGACTATATTGACTCCAATAGTGCTCAAGGTGACAGCGTTATCAAAATTTATTTTTTTCTGGGGCAAGATTTAGATCAAGCCATGTCAGAAGTGATGCGCCAAGTGCAATCCGTCACAAATCAACTCCCCACAGGATGTCAGCAACCACAAATTTCTGTTGGTCGCAATGATTCGCCTTCACTCATTTACCGCGCCACCAGCAACAACCCGCAATTGGAATGGGTCACAAATTATTTAACGCGCATGGTCGTACCACAATTGCAATTAGTCAATGGTGTTTCCAATGTCAAAATTTGGGGGCCATCTTATGAAATGGATGTCAGCTTAAATCCACAAAAATTGATTGCCTATCAATTAAGCGCCCATGATATCGTTAACGCGATCAGCAATTACACCACCCCCTCCTCGCCTGGCACCACGCAGGGTGTACACGTCAATTATTTATTGAATCCCGAAACTGCGTTACATAGCCCAACCGATTTTGCCAATTTAGCCATTAAATATGTAAATGGCAAACCTATTTGGCTAAAAGACGTTGCGACAACATTATTTCATGATCCTGATGAAAATTTTCGTGCGTATTTCAATGGCATGCGCGGTGACGCCGTTGCCATTATTACTGACCCCAACAGTAACCCACTCACGATCGCTAAAACGCTGTACGCGTTGATTCCAAAAATCAATATGCATTTGCCCGGCGATCTCAAACTCACCAATGTATTTGACATCACCAAATATATCAGCGCGTCACTGCATGAAGTGATTCAATCAATTATCGAATCGCTATTGGTTGTTGTGGCCGTCATGTTGTTATTACTCGGCAGTCCGCGCACCGTCCTCATTCCGCTGTCGACCATTCCGCTCTCATTGATCGGCGTGTGTTTCATCATGCAATTGTGTCATTTTTCTTTTAATGCCCTGACATTATTAGCCATGGTTATGGCCATAGGTCTCGTTGTCGATGATGCCATCGTGGTCGTCGAAAATATCGTGCGGCATATTGAAAATGGCGAAACCGCATTAGAAGCGTCACTCATTGGCGCACGTGAAATCATCGGGCCGGTCATCGCTATGACGCTGACATTAGCCGCCGTTTACGCACCTATGCTGTTGGCGGGCGGCATCACCGGCCATTTATTTACTGAATTTGCCATGACACTGGCGAGCAGCGTATTAATTTCCGGCTTGATTGCGCTCACTTTGTCACCATTTCTTTGTTCACGCTTACTCAATCAAAAAGCACTACATAGCAAATGGGTGCTACAAACTGAACAACGTGTCGGTCGCATTCGCGACCGCTATCTCAGCGCGCTCACGCGTTTACTCAACTACCGTCGCACCTTGTTAGGCATATGGCTCGTTATACTGGTCAGTTGTGGCTGGCTCTATCAACACACGCCCAGGGAATTAGTCCCGGTTGAAGATACGGGTATTTTACAAATTGCCGGCAATGCACCGCCGGATGTCAATCTTAATTTCCTTGAACGTTACCGTCCAGACGTAGAAAAAGCGCTGAACAGCCAATCGGATATTATCAACTATGTTGAGTTTCTCAATGGCAATACACTCTACGGTTACCTGATGCTGAAAAACTGGACGCAACGTCATTTACATGGCAAAGCATTAATTAGCGCCCTACAACAGCAACTAAGCAAAATTGCCGGCCTCACTTTTTATGTCAGCAATGTTTCATTACTGCCTGGCACCCACGGGGACAACACCGTCAGTCTGATGCTGACCGGTAGCACGATGGATTATGCAGCGCTTTATGCGCAAGCTAAAAAGCTTGAGCAATTAGCCATGGCAACAGGCAAATTTCTTTATGTCAATGATGATTTACAATATAACCAACCACAAATCAATTATACAATTGATCGTGCCGCAACGACGGCAATGAATCTCAATCCAGCCGATATTGCCCATCAACTCACGGGCTTGTTAAGCATGCAGCGTGTCACGCAATTTAATTGGCAAGGTCAAAGTTATGATATTCAAATCAGCATGCCCGAAAAATTCCGTAAAAATCCGGAAGACCTTCTCAATTTAGAAGTTCCCAATCAGGAGGGAAAATTAATTCCGTTGGGCAGCGTATTGCATATGCAGCTTGGTGTCGTGCCACAGGAGCTGAATCAATTCCAACTGAAAAACAGTGTAAAGATCAGCGCACAAACCAAACAAGGCACCAGTTATTCCGAGGGGCTTACACTGCTACAAAATTTAGTCGACACGCAGCTCACTAAAGATATTTTCCTTGATTATTCGGGAATGTCGCGTCAATTTTTACAAGAAGGTCAGCGCACCTTGTGGATATTTGGCATGGCGGTGATCATTATTTTCCTTGTATTATCCATACAATTCAACCGTTTCCGCGATGCCTTAATTATCTTAATTGGCAGCGCACCCCTGGCGATTTTTGCGGCATTGATCTTTTTATTTTGGGGACATAGTTGGTGGATTTTTGGTGGCACCATCAATATTTATACGCAAATTGGTTTATTAACGTTAGTGGGGCTCATCAGTAAGCATGGTATTTTATTAACGCAATTTGCCAACGAAGCGCAGCTGATCGAAAATACCACGCCTTTACAAGCCATTTTGCAAGCGGCGCGCCTGCGTTTTCGTCCAATTATTATGACAACCTCAGCCATGGTCGTTGGCGCGCTTCCCCTCTTATTTGCCAGCGGCGCTGGCGCGGAAAGCCGTCATGCTATTGGACTGATTATCGTTGCCGGCATGAGTGTCGGTACATTGTTTACATTATTTATCATGCCGGCAATGTATTTATGGTTGGGGCGTAAAGGTGTATAACCGACATCCCGCACCTTCGTCTTTTTTGATAACTCCGCGTTGAAAATGGGTTTTAAATGCTCATTTACTTGCGTGTAAACTGCGCTTTAAAACCCATTTTTGCCTCGATTT
>VFKI01000161.1 GCA_009885665.1 Gammaproteobacteria bacterium | reverse complement strand
GAGAATCGCGATTCTCCCCCTTAAGTGGCGTGACGAGGGCTTTGCCCGAGTAGCCATCTGAATAGTTACTTTAATTTTATGCACGCTCGCTAAAATTAAGCTATAATGCGCGCCATTTTACCTGACTTGTCATCACCTGGAGCTCACATGACGACTGAAAGAACGCTATCCATCATCAAGCCTGACGCCGTTGCCAAGCATTTAATTGGCGAAGTCAACCGCTGCTTTGAAAAAGCCGGTTTACGCATCGTCGCCGCCAAAATGCTGCGCTTGACCCGCCAGCAAGCCGAAACATTTTATGGCATCCACAGCGAACGTCCTTTCTTTAACGCATTGGTTAACTTCATGACCTCGGGTCCCGTCATGATACAAGTGCTGGAAGGCCAAAATGCCATTGCCAAAAACCGTGAAGTGATGGGTGCGACCAACCCGAAAGAAGCCGCCGCCGGCACGATACGTGCTGACTTTGCCGAATCAATTGATCACAATGCGGTACATGGTTCGGATGCAGCCGAAACTGCGCGTGAAGAAATTGCCTTTTTCTTTAAACCAGAAGAAATTGTCAGCTATATTCAATCCACTGAATTAGCGTAATCATGACCCACGCCGACGTAAATAAAGTGAATTTATTAGGACTGAGCAAAGCCGGCCTAACCGAATACTTTACCGCGCTCGGCGAAAAAAGCTGGCGCGCTGCGCAAGTATTGCAATGGATACATCATCAAGGTGTGAAGGATCCCGCCTTGATGACCAATCTCTCAAAGCCCTTACGTGAAAAACTCCAGCAACACACAGAAATCTGCGCACCTGAAGTCATGTTTGAAGGTGAATCACCCGATGGCACGCGCAAATGGGTGTTGCGTCTTGCCGATGGCAATGCAATTGAAACAGTCTTTATTCCTGAAAAAACCCGCGGCACACTCTGCGTTTCCTCACAAGCCGGTTGCACCTTAAATTGTGACTTTTGCTCGACGGGCAAACAAGGTTTCAACCGCAACTTAACCGCTGCAGAAATCATTGGCCAAGTATGGATTGCTGCGCGCAGCCTATCCAAAGAAAATGGCTTGCATGACCACGCCATCACCAATGTCGTCATGATGGGCATGGGCGAACCTTTGTTAAATTTTGATAACGTTGTTGCCGCCATGGATATCATGCTGGACGATCACGCATATGGCTTATCTAAACGCCGCGTCACGCTGAGCACCGCGGGTGTCGTGCCCGCACTTTATGCATTGCGTAAAGTCAGCGATGTCGCATTGGCCGTATCATTACATGCGCCTAATGATACATTACGCAATGAATTGGTGCCGTTAAATCGTAAATATCCTTTAAAAGAATTGATGCAAGCCTGTCGCGATCATTTTAAAGATGAACCACGCCGCTATGTCACTATGGAATATGTGATGTTAGCCGGTGTCAATGACACCGCCACGCATGCCCGCGAATTAATTCGTTTATTAACCGAAGGCGAAGGCGTGCGCGCCAAAGTGAATTTAATTCCGTTCAACCCCTTCCCTGGCACAACCTATACGCGCTCAACACCTGAAGCGATTGCCGCCTTCCAGCAAATACTGATGAATGCCGGCATCAACACGATTGTCAGAAAAACGCGCGGTGAAAAAATTGACGCGGCTTGCGGTCAATTGGTCGGCCAAGTCAAAGATAAAACGCGCAGAAGCGCAAAGCATCAGCAAAAATTAGCCGCTATAAAAGTAATTGAGTCCAAATAATATTGATCGCGCCCCCAAAAAAAATACCCTAAAATTGGCGAAGCCAGTGCTGCGATTGAAATTGAGCCATTCCAATTTATTTATTTGAGATACTATATGATAAAAAAATTTGATCCTGAGACATGTGGTGTGACGATAAAGGTCATTCAAAAAAACAATGCATGGCTTTTTGAAGTAAGTCATCCTGAGTGGCGCCCCCATAACGAGGAGGCAAAAGAGTGGCTGGGATTTCAAGAGTTACGCGGTCTAAAGTTTCATTTAGTTGAAAATCAATACCGCGCAAGTAATGCGTGTTTACAGACGCAACTGATGCGGGATGCCGTACAGTTAGCACGCTATCTTTATGTGTTAGAGTGGCAAGGTATGGATCATGATGAAAATTACCAAGCGCTATGTGAAAATATATTTCACGATGAGAAAAGTAATTATTATTATCGAATTAGAAATGCGACGATAGCGGGTTATTCTAAAGCCCTAAGCTATCATGAACGAGAAGAAATTTACATAATGCTTTCAGAAAAAGTGGCAAGCGCAGCAGACAACGATTTTTTTTACGATATGGCGGTTGCGCAAAAAAAAGCAGGCCATATGGTGAATGCGCTATATTTTTATTTAAAGAGTAT
>VFKI01000127.1 GCA_009885665.1 Gammaproteobacteria bacterium | reverse complement strand
GCCGCGTCCGTGACGATGGCCGCAATAATGGTGTCCGTGTCCAATTGCATATCCAGCAAAATATTGGCCATCTCTAACCCTTGTTCGAGATAGGGTTGGCCATAAAATGTGGTGAGTCCTTGCGTTTGTTGTTGCGCAAATTGTGCCGCGGCATAGATGCGCTCACGGCCGGTTGCCGGCACTGTCGCAAGCCACGTATCAATATCCGTGCTGCCATCGGCGCGTTGCGGAAATTTTTGGGTGAGTGTGACCATTAATTGAGTCTAGCCATAGTAGTCTAGCCATAGGTAAATAACGCAATACTTTCAATATGAGCGGTATGCGGAAACATGTCAATGATGCCGGCGGTGTGTAATTGATAGCCGTATTCTTGTACCAGTATGCCCGCATCGCGTGCCAGAGTAGCGGGGTTGCAGGACACGTAAACAATATGCGTCGGACGGGTAACCGTATTGTTTTGCCATAGCGCGCCCAAGCTGCGCAAAATTTCTATCGCACCGGTGCGCGGCGGGTCGAGCAGCAGTCGATCATAATGACGGTTGATCCAGTCAGTATCGGTATTCGGCGCAGCCAGATTGGCGGCAGCAAACTCAGTGTTGCTTATATGGTTATGCGCAGCATTGTCACTGGCGCGTTGTACCATATCCGTGCTCCCTTCAATCCCCGTGACCTGTTTAGCAAAACGTGCCATGGGTAAAGTAAAATTGCCGAGGCCACAAAATAAATCTAAGACATGATCAGTGGCTTGGATAGTTAATAATTGTAATGCGGCAGTAATCATGCGTGGATTGATACCATGATTGACTTGCGTAAAATCCAGTGGATGAAAGCGTAAATCCAGCTGCCACTCAGGTAAAGTGTAATGTAAAAAAGTAGCATGATCTGCAGGAAAAAGTTTTTCGATAGTGGCGGGTGGGTTGGGTTGTAACCAGATTTGCATATTAAAGCGTGCACCAAATTCACGCAATATTGTCAAATCAGTGTCAGTCAGCGGAACTAAATGACGAAAGACGAGTGCCACTTCAGTGTCACTGGCGGCAACTTCCACTTGTGCTATTTCTTTGTAGCAACTTAATTGTTGGATGACAGCATTGATGTCAGTAATATGCATGCCGATGCGCGTATCCAGCGTATGGCATTCGCGAATATCCGCCAGATAATTACTGGCTTTTTCACGAAATCCAACCAATAATTTTTCTTTTTTGATGACATAACGTACGCCTAAACGTGCTTTACGGCGATAACCCGTCGTGGCGCCCGTCAAAGGCGGCAGCCAGTTCAGCGCTGCAACGCGACCGAAGCGTTGTAATTGTTGACGGACACTCTCTTCTTTAAAATGGATTTGTGCGGCGGGATCCATGTGTTGCAAGCTACAACCCCCGCAAATATCCGCATGTGGGCAAACAGGGAGAATACGTTCCGCGGCCGGGCGCAATACTTCGACGACACGCGCATCTTGGTGGCGGCGAGATTTACGGGTAATGACAAGGTTGACAGTTTCACCTGCCAGTGCACCACTGACAAAAGTGGGTTTGCCATTAATATGCGTGAGGCCGCGACCTTCGTGGCTCAGCGTCGTGATGGTGGCGGTAATCGGGGTCGTTGTTAGCATAGAATTTTTTTACTCATGATGAAAATTGCGGTATGGTAGCAGGTATCTATCGTTATAGCTTCAAGGACTTTATGGGGCAGTATTTCACTATTCATCCGGATAATCCGCAGCAGCGTTTGATCCGCGAAACGGTACGCATTATCCGCGCGGGCGGCGTGGTGATTTATCCAACAGATGCTGCATATGCAATAGGCTGTCAATTAGCCGATGCACGGGCTGTTGCCCGCATTCGTGCTTTGCGCAGTCTGACGACGTCGCATTATTTTACGCTGATGTGTCGCGATCTTTCTGATATCGGTGTTTATGCAACAGTTGATAATCGCGCGTTTCGGTTATTGAAAGCGAATACACCCGGCCCTTATACATTCATTTTACCGGCAACGCGTGAAGTGCCGCGCCGATTATTACAACCGGGTCGTAACACAATCGGGATGCGTATTCCTAATCATCGTATTGTGCAGGCGATCCTTGCAGAATTGGGCGAACCCTTGATGAGTGTCTCATTGGTGCCAGTGAATGAAAATTTAAAATTTGTAGATGCAGAAGAAATTTATGATGTTTTTGGTAAGCAAGTGGATTTAATAATTGGTGGCGAAGGTATTGGCGTAACGCCGACGACAGTGGTGAGTTTGTTGGATGGCGAAGTCACGGTGTTGCGTGAAGGAAAAGGGGATGTCGATAAATTTTAACAGCCCAGGTGGGGCCAGATTTTGCAGAAAACGGCCAGATTTGAGGTAAGGTTTTGCAAAAAAATTTCCGAAAAAGCGGCGCATGCATCACGATATACGAGCATTTTGAGGAAATTTTTTGCAAAAGATTGCCCAAAGATGGCCGTTTGTCGGGGGGGGGGGTGAGCTATTGCGATAAATTTGCAAATAGATAGAGGTCGTCTATAATCACTGTGGAGTGTTGCAAACAGTTGTTGTCCAGAACCGTTCAACAATAACTGAAGGAAACCGACTTGGGACGCGGTGCGCATGTCCTGCTCATGACAGGAAAGCCTAAAGCGCCACAGAGGTTCCCGCCCTAGTAGTAAAGAGGGCTCTGAGGTCCGCAGCTGTTTGGGCACTCCCTTAGGCTCTGCGCATAAATAACTTTTACACCTTGCATCCCATCATGGCATCATCTATAAACGTTCCTCAGTCGAAAAACCTCGAAATACTTCAGTATTCCTGCGATTT
>VFKI01000129.1 GCA_009885665.1 Gammaproteobacteria bacterium | reverse complement strand
GAAAAATCGCAGGAATACTGAAGTATTTCGAGGTTTTTCGACTGAGGAACGTTTATAGATGATGCCATGATGGGATGCAAGGTGCAAAAGTTATTTATGCGCAGAGCCTAACTAACCGTCACGCGCCTAAGGCAATACATTGAGCCAACTAACTTCTCGCAAATCCAAAACTCAAAATATTTTCCAATTGATCTGCGCCGAGCGCCAACATAATTAAGCGATCTACACCCAGCGCCACGCCGGCACAATCCGGCAAACCTGCCGCCAATGCCGCTAAAAATAATTCATCAATAGGCACCGCCGCAACGGGCGGATGGTGCGCCGCGCGTAAGTATAAATCTTTTTCAAAACGCTGACGCTGCTCAACACTATTCGCTAATTCATGAAAACCATTCGCCAATTCTTGGCCACGAAAATAGACTTCAAACCGCGACGCGATGGGCGGCTGCTCTGGCCGTATCCGCGCCAATGCCGCTTGGCTCGCTGGAAAATCATATAAAAATAAGGGAGCCGGCGCATCAACATACTGTGGCTCGACACAATGCGTCATCAAGATATCCAAGCAATCATTTCGGCTAAGCGCATCGACGGTGAGCACAACACGCTGACGTACTGCATCAAGCAATTGCGCATCCGTTGCGATATGCGGATCCAAACCGACATGCTGGGTAAATGCAGCAGCATAACTCAAACGTAACGCGGGCTGCACCGCCAAAATAGTTTGCAGTAACGCATCCATTTCATCCATCAGCGCATGATGATCGAATCCCAATCGATACCATTCCAATAGCGTAAATTCAGGATTGTGCAACACGCCTGGCTGATCCTGACGAAACGCTTTACAGATTTGATAAATTGAACCACTGCCCGCCGCCAACAAGCGTTTCATCGCATACTCAGGCGATGTTTGTAAATACACGGTTTGCGCGGCCATCCCCTCCGGCGCAAAAGTCGCGGTGAGACTGCGGACATGCAAATCCGTTACGGTGGCGTGCGATAACAACGGCGTTTCAACTTCCAACACCGCACGCGCCGCAAAAAACGTGCGAATTTGTTGGATAAGGTGTGCACGTTTTTTTAAAGCCGCAATCGACGCTGTCGGCTGCCAATTATTCTTTAGCACGGGCAACATATTCACCCGTCCGCGTATCGATACGAATGGCTTCGCCTTGCTGGATAAACAAGGGCACGCGCACCACCGCACCGGTTTCCATTACAGCGGGTTTACCGCCGCCGCCAGACGTATCGCCACGCACACCCGGATCGGTTTCGGCAATTTGCAATACGACAAAATTGGCCACGGTCACCAACAACGGCGTACCATTCCATAAAGTCAAAGTACATTCCATCTGCTCTTTTAGCCATTGCTTCGCATCACCCAATGCCGTTTCAGGCGCGGCATATTGCTCAAAACTGGCTTGACACATGAAATGCCATTCATTGCCATCGTTATAAAGATACTGCGCATTCAACTCAGTCACATCGGCAGCTTGCAGCGTATCGCCTGACTTATACGTCCGCTCGACCACCCGCCCCGTTTTCAAATTGCGAATTTTAATGCGGTTAAACGCCTGCCCTTTACCGGGTTTGACAAAAATATTATCGACGATGACGCAAGGATCATTATCAACCACGACTTTCATGCCGCCGCGGATTTCACTGGTTGTATAAACTGCCATGCTAGGCTCCTTAATAGAAGTGCTCTATAATACCCGTCCCTCATCGTGAGCAAAAGATAATATTACATGACGGCTTCATATGCTTGGCAGGATGCGCTCATAAACGCCGTCACGGATCCGGCCGAACTCTTACAGTTACTGTCGCTTGATCCGGCGCTACTCCCCGCCGCACAACAAGCCGCGCAAATTTTTCCGCTTAAAGTGCCACGCAGCTTTATTGCGCGCATGCGTATCGGCGCGAGCGATGATCCATTATTACGCCAAGTATTACCGCTGGGCGCGGAATTGGATGATGTCACCGGCTTCAGCGCCGACCCCTTATATGAAGCCGCCGCGAATCCTTTGCCCGGTCTATTGCATAAATACCATGGCCGCGTATTGCTCACCATCACCAGTGCATGTGGCGTTCATTGTCGTTATTGTTTTCGGCGCGCATTTCCCTATGAAGACAATAATCCAGGCAAAGCGGGCTGGGAAAAAGTCTGCGATTATATTCGCGCGGATAGCAGCATCATGGAAGTGATATTAAGTGGCGGCGACCCCCTCACCGTCAGTGATGCGCGCTTAGCGGGTTTAATTCAGCAATTGGCGACCATTCCACATGTGCGTTATCTACGCATTCATAGCCGCATGCCGATTTTATTACCCGAGCGCATTACACCGGGACTGATTGAAGCATTGACCGCCACGCGCCTGCAACCGGTATTGGTTGTACATTGTAATCACGCGCAAGAAATCGACCCAACGGTACGGACAGCGATGCACGCCTTGGCGAGCGCCGGCGTCACTTTACTCAATCAGTCCGTATTATTAAAAAATATCAATGATTCGGCCGCCACATTGATTGCGCTCAGTCAGGCGCTATTTGCCGCCGGCATTTTGCCCTATTACCTGCACTTACTCGACAAAGTGTCCGGCGCGGCGCATTTTGATTTACCGCGCGCCACGGCGCTGGCATTACATCAACAAATGACCGAGCAACTCTCTGGTTGGCTGGTGCCGCGGCTGGTTTACGAAGTTGCGGGGGCGGCCGCGAAATTAAATGCGGCTTCCAACAATTTGTGCACAGCTTGAAACCCTGCCAAAAATTACACAAATAGCGCAACTGCCGAAGACTTTACCCCAGCGAAAACACTTAACCTATTGATTTTATTTGTTTTTTTATCAAGAAAAGGCCTCTGTCTGTTAATGATACATAACTGCCCCCAACTTATACGTAAGTTGACCACACTGTTATCCACAGATTCTGTGGATAACAATTAGCGCTTGCGGCATGCAGGCTTAATCCGTTAGCATTGAAAAATGAACAGCAAACAGGAACGTACCTTACACACCCTCTTTCATAACCCCGTGACGCACTCACTGGAGTTTAAAGAGATTGTGGCTTTATTTTTAGCGATTGGCGCCAAAATGATCGAGGGCGCTGGTTCGCGCGTGCGTTTCATATTTAAAAATGCGATTGCCATTTTTCATCGCCCTCACCCAGGCAAAGAAGCCAAGCCTTACCAAATCAAAGATGCGCGCGCGTTTTTAATTCAGGCGGGAGTTTTGCCAACATGAACGATATAAAAATAACGGAATTTACCGTGAGTGCGCCCTACAGTGGCAGTGAATTTAGCGCTGACTTTATTAGCCACCCTGATCCAGATGAAGACGGCAAACACTTAGGTAAAATCAAAAATGAAGACACTTCTTCTATAAAACGGAAAGAGAATACACCTGACGCAGAAAACGCATTTCCAGAAAACATCAGCATTCATGCTTCATTTCAAGCCGATAGCGAAGAAGAAATTAAAGCCATGGCACCAGATGAATTCATTGGCATCCTAGACACCTTATATTTACGTCAAGAATTGAACGATAAAATAAAAAATGCTTTAGATGATAAAAAGCGTCAAAAAAAGCGCAGCGAAGAACCCCGAAAAGACGATCGAAAAAATCGCAGCCGATAGCTTCGGCGAAAACCGCTGTGCAAAGCACCAAAAAGTGTCGTTGACAGATTAAAATATGCTACCATCAATCCATCTCTCCTCTCTTCAAGGATCATCCGATGAGCAGTAGCGCATGGAAAGACGTCGTTCAGCAAAAATTGGCCGCAAAAATCTCTTCTGAAGATGCCCGCGCCCTTCTCAAAAAATATGCGCACACTTTCCCCCTCCACTACCATGAACAACGCTCGGCCAGTGAAACAGCTGCCGACTTGCTGAAATTAGAATCCTTAAGCGAGACGCAGCCGCTTGATACAGAAATTCGCATCGATCGTGCTGATCCAGGCTTTCCATTTCGCGTATGCCTTTATCAATATGGCCACGCCATTCCGCTGTCTGACAGCGTGCCTTTGTTGGAAAATATGGGACTGCGTATTGATCGTGAAACCGCCTATCCCGTCACCTTACCCAATAAAAAAACAGCCTGGATCAGCTACCTCGATGTTGCCTGCAAAGATAAATTATTACAAAGCCCGCTCAAATCAAAGATAGTATTCCGTGACACGCTCATCGCCATCTACAAGCAATACGCCGAAAATGATGGCTTGAACCAACTCGTTATTGCGGCGAGCTTATCATGGCGCGAAGTTAGCATATTACGCGCGTATACTAAATATTTGCAGCAAATTGGTTTTCGTTTCAGCCAAGCATATATTGAAAAAACACTTGCGGCACACGTGGACACGACCCAGTTATTGGTTGCGCTTTTCATGCAACGCCTGGGTAAATCCCCCTCGCCAAAAATCACCAAAACCATCGAAAAAATAGAAAAAGCGCTTACCGCCAAACTAGACGCCGTCGCCAGCCTCGATGAAGATCGTATTTTGCGTCAGTTCTGGCATTTAATAAAAGCCAGCTTGCGCACCAATTATTTTTTAACCGATCAAGACGGCATGCCCAAACGTTGGCTGTCCATTAAATTATCCAGCGCGGATGTGCCGGATTTGCCACTGCCGCGGCCGCTTTATGAAATATTCATTTATTCGCCGCGTTTTGAAGGGATACACTTGCGCGCTAGCAAAGTTGCGCGCGGCGGCATACGCTGGTCTGATCGCCGTGAAGACTTCCGTACAGAAGTATTAGGCTTAATGAAAGCGCAGCGCGTTAAAAATGCGGTCATCGTGCCGTCAGGCGCAAAAGGTGGCTTTGTATTAAAGCAACTGCCCGCAGAGGCTGATCGCGCCACGACGCAGCAAGAAGTGATCGCTTGTTATCAATCTTTCATCCGCGGCTTGTTAGATATTACCGATAATTTAATCGAAAATAAACCGACGCATCCGAGCGGCGTCATTTGCCATGACGACATGGATCCGTATTTTGTCGTTGCTGCTGACAAAGGCACGGCCACTTTTTCCGATACAGCAAATGCCATCTCTGCAGAATATAATTTCTGGCTCGGCGACGCATTTGCCTCCGGCGGATCGGCTGGCTACGACCATAAAAAAATCGGCATTACGGCGCGCGGCGCATGGGAATCCGTTAAGCGCCATTTACGCGAATTAGAAATTGATATGGAAAAAACCGTTATTTCTGTCGTCGGCATTGGCGATATGAGTGGCGACGTATTTGGCAATGGCATGATTTACACCGATAAAATAAAATTATTAGCCGCGTTTGACCATAGGCACATTTTTTTAGACCCCAATCCAGATGCCACACGCGCTTTAGCGGAACGCAAACGCATGTTTGTCCTGCCCACTTCCAGCTGGGCGGATTACAATGTAGCGTTGATTTCTAAAGGCGGCGGCGTGTATGCGCGCAACATGAAGTCGATCACCCTTACCGCGGAAGTCAAAAAAATTCTCGACATCACTGACAACACATTAACACCGAACGAACTAATTCGCGCCATTTTAAAAGCACCTGTTGATTTAATTTATAACGGCGGCATTGGCACTTATGTTAAAAGCAGCACAGAATCGAATGCAGACGTGGGTGATCGCAACAATGATTTTTGCCGCATCAATGGCAGCGAGTTACGCTGCAAAGTTGTCGGCGAAGGCGGTAATCTCGGCTTTACCCAGCTCGGCCGGGTTGAATATGCGTTAAATGGCGGATTAATTAACACCGATTTCATTGACAATTCTGCCGGCGTTGATTGCTCTGACCATGAAGTTAATTTAAAAATATTGTTCAACCAAGCAATGGCCACAGGCAAATTATCCCGCAAAGAACGCGATCGTATTCTTGTCAAAATGACCGAAACCGTTGCCGATCACGTGCTGAGCGACAACTACAATCAAGCACTGGCCATGAGTTTTTCAGCGCATAGCGCATCAAACTATCTTGGCTTATATCAAACGCACTTGAAAAATTTAGAAACAGTCGTCAACCTAGATCGCGTCGTCGAATACTTACCTGATGATAAAAAACTATTGGAAAGAAAGGCAGCGGGCATAGGCTTGACGCGTCCAGAATTAGCGGTCTTATTGGCCTGGACGAAAATTCACATCAAACAAGAAATTCTCACCACCGATTTACACACCGACGCCTGGTTTGAACGCATGCTAGAACGCAGTTTTCCCAATGATTTACCTAACGAATATCGCCGCATGTTAAATCAACACAAATTACGTGCAGAAATTATTGCCACGCAATTATCAAATCGCATAGTGAATTCGATGGGCATTACTTTTGTCTTTCGTATTCAAAACGAAACAGGCATGACCGTACCTGAAATTATTCGCGCCCACACCGTTGCAGCGGAAGTCTTTTGTGCTGATGAAATGCTATCATTAATTTATTCATTGGATTTCAAAATCCCGATGAAATTGCAGTTTGAATTATTACATCAAATTCGCCAACTGCTGAATCTTGCCACGCGTTGGTTTTTACGCAATAAACGCTTGCAATCGGGCATGACGCCGGTCATTGCGCATTATGCTGCGGCCATTAAACAATTAAAACATGCTGTGCCGCATCTCGTGTCTGGCGCCAGTAAAAATTGGCTGGCAGCGACGACCGAACAATTTGTTGCCGCTGGCTTGTCAGCCGAATTAGCGGATCAAATCGCTATTGCCCGCATGTTATACACCGCATTAAATGTAACGGAAGTCGCGACACACTATAAATTCCCGCTGGAACGCACGGCTGCCGTTTATTTCAATGCGGGCACGTTGTTAAATCTGGTATGGTTTCGCGACCAAATTGCCAGCGATTCGCGCGAAGGGCAGTGGAACAATATGGCGCGTTTAACCTTACGGGATGAATTGGATAATATGCAACGCCGTTTATCGATCGTCATCTTACAAGCCAGCAAAAAATCCAAGGACGCTGACACCTTAGTGAGCGCATGGCTCACTAAAAATCCCGACCTGCCGCGGCGTTGGGAGCGCTTATTGGAATTACTACATGACAGCCCGCATATTGATTACACCTTGTTTTTTATTGCCTTACGTGAATTATCCGGCATGATCGGCGAATATGAAATTGCCGTGTAAAAACCGACATGCCGCCGACATTCCGCACCAAAGTATTTTTTGTATAAATCGAGGCGAAAATGCGTTTTAAAGCGCAGTTTACACACACGTAAATGAGCATTTAAAACGCAGTTTCAACGCGGAGTTATCAAAAAAGACGAAGGTGCGGGATGTCGGTTCCGCTTACTTTTCCCGCGCCATCATCCCCAAGCCAGCTTGCGCCGTTGGCATAATAATCATTTCACTGACATTGACATGCGGCGGGCATTGCACGCAATACAAAATCGCATCGGCGATATCGTCGGCAGACAAAGGATGCATATCGGCATACACTGCTGCAGCACGCGCCGTGTCACCCTTGAAACGCACCTCACTAAACTCCGTTGCAACCGCACCCGGATCAATCGAGGTGACGCGAATTTTTTTACCGAATAAGTCCATGCGCAAACCTTGCGTCAACGCTTTTACCGCATGCTTAGTGGCGCAATACACCGCGCCATTTGGATATACGCCATGCCCTGCCACTGAACCGATATTGATAATATGGCCACTATTACGCGCAAGCATACGCGGCAAAATCGCACGCGTCATATACAACAATCCTTTGACGTTAGTATCCAGCATCGTCTCCCAATCCGCCAAAATGCCTTCTTGTAACGATGCAAAACCGACGGCTAAACCGGCATTATTAATCAGCACATCAATTTGCTGCCACTCTACTGGCAATGCCGCTAATGCCTGATTAACCTCATCGGCGTGACGCACATCCAAGGTGAAAAAATGCGCTGGCACAGCATATTTTTGATTTAATTCCACTGCGAGTTGGCTAAGCCTGTCTGTGCGGCGCCCACATAACAATACGCGCGCACCCTTAGCGGCAAATTGACGCGCGCATGCTGCGCCTATACCGCTGGACGCACCCGTAATTAAAACGATTTTGTGACACAGCATGCATAGCTTCCATTATTAAAATAGTGAAAAACATGGTAGGCGGAAGCAGAAAGATTGTCAACGAAGCGTAACTATTCAGATGGCTAGTCGGGCAAATAGCTCGCCCGCCTGACGCCGTTCCGGGGGAGAGTCGCGATTCTCCCCCTTAAGAAAAAACGGCAGGAAAGCCGTTTTTGACGCACAAAGTGCGCCCGAAGGGTGAGCCTCCAAGGAAGGAGGCGAGCCTATCCCCCATCGCGAGAAGTTACGTTGCATATGGCCTCGCTGGTGTTTTTTGGAGATCGCGCTGAATGGTTATGCAGTTGCTCAAATTACCCCTATCCCCTAATATGTTCCGAACTTCTTAAGGCTACCCATATGAACCAAACTGATTTCTTGCAAAATCTGGCGCAAAAACTGACCGCAGTGATTCCCGACAGCCTTAAACTGTTGAAAGGTGATCTCGAAAAAAACTTTCACGCCATTTTACAAAGCGCATTCAGCCGACTTGACCTGGTCACGCGCGAAGAATTTGACGCACAAACACGCGTGCTTGCGCGCTGCCAGCAACAACTGACTGCGCTTGAAAAAACACTCGACGCGTTAGCACAGGATAAAAAATAATGGCCACACAATACACCGCTGAATCTATCGAAGTTTTAAGCGGCCTCGAACCGGTACGTCGCCGTCCCGGCATGTATACTGACACCACCAACCCCAACCATCTTGCGCGTGAAGCCATCGACAATAGCGTCGACGAAGCGATGGAAGGCCACGCCAACAGCCTCCAGGTGACACTGTATCGCGATGGCTCTCTCGAGATCAGCGACAATGGTCGCGGCATGCCGGTCGACATCCACCCAGAAGAAGGCGTATCAGGCGTCGAATTAATTTTAACGCGCTTACACAGTGGCGCAAAATTTTCCAATAAACAATATCGCTTTTCGGGCGGCTTACACGGCGTCGGCATTTCCGTGGTCAACGCGTTATCCAAGCAATTGGATGTCACCATTCGGCGCGATGGTCAAATTTATGAAATTGGATTTAAAGAGGGCGAGCTCGCACGTAAATTAAAAATGACTGGCGCCACACAAAAACGCGACACCGGTACGCGCATTCGTTTTTATCCAGATGAAAAATATTTCGACTCTGCTAAATTCGCGATCAATCGCTTGAAACATACTTTACGCGCTAAAGCAGTCTTGTGTCCGGGTTTACATGTTTCGTTTCACGATGAACATACAGGCGAAACCATCGAATGGCATTATGAAAATGGTTTACCTAATTATTTAATGGAAGCCATCGGCAGTGCAGAACGTATTCCCGAAGACCCTTTTATCGGTAATTTTGTGGGCAATACTGAAGCCGTCGATTGGGCTGCGGTATGGCTGCCAGAAGGCGGCGACATCATTGCCGAAAGTTATGTCAATTTAATTCCCACAGCGCAAGGCGGCACGCATGTCAATGGTTTTCGCCAAGGCTTACTCGATGCGCTGCGCGATTTTTGTGAATTTCGCAATTTGTTGCCGCGCGGCATCAAGCTGGCGCCGGAAGATGTCTGGGATCGCTGTGCGCACATTATCTCGGTAAAACTCATGGATCCGCAATTTTCTGGCCAGACGAAAGAACGCTTATCTTCGCGCGAATGCGCCAGTTTTGTGGGCGGCGTCGTAAAAGATGCTTTTAGTTTATGGCTTAATCAACACACCGCGATTGGCGAACAACTCGCACAATTGGCAATCAGTAATGCGCAGAAACGCTTGAAAGCCGCACAAACTGTCTTACGCAAAAAAGTCACTGCGGGCCCCGCGCTACCGGGCAAATTAACCGATTGTGTTTCACAAGATTTACGTAACACCGAATTATTTTTAGTCGAAGGCGATTCGGCTGGCGGCTCTGCCAAACAAGCGCGTAACCGTGAATTCCAAGCGATTATGCCGTTGCGTGGCAAAATTTTAAATACATGGGAAGTGGAATCCACACAAGTCCTCGCCTCACAAGAAGTACATGATATCGCCGTCGCCATAGGTGTAGAGCCTGGCAGCGAAGATTTTAGCGGCTTACGCTATGGCAAAATTTGTATTTTAGCTGACGCGGATTCCGATGGTGCACATATTGCCACATTATTGTGTGCGTTATTTTTAAAGCATTTTCGCCCGCTGGTGACCCGAGGGCACATCCATGTTGCCATGCCGCCGTTATACCGCATTGATCAAGGTAAAGAAGTGTATTATGCGTTGGATAACGCAGAAAAACAGGGCATCTTGGACCGCATCGCCGCCGAAAATCGCAAAGGCAAAACCAATGTGATTCGCTTTAAAGGCTTAGGCGAAATGAATCCGCTGCAACTACGCGAAACCACCATGGATCCCAACACGCGCCGTTTAGTACAATTAACGATCAGCGAAGATGATCACACCGATAAAATGCTGGATATGCTCTTGGCGAAAAAACGCGCCAGTGACCGTAAAAGCTGGCTGGAGATAAAGGGTAATTTAGCAGAAATGGCCTAGTGCTCTGTCAAATTTAAATCTTCAGGTTGGCGAGAATTGCTAAAAAAGCGGCAAACTGCTGATGCCTTTTTGCGTAAAATATTTGTAAGTTATTGATTTTTAATGATTTTATTTTTCAAAAGGACGGCTGTCAGTCAATCAACATGCATCCTGTTATCACGCTTTGCCACTCCCCTTAACGCGCGCTTGTCATGCTCAGCAAAACTGGCTATGATGCGCGCTGGTTTCAATGCTTGGTACACGCAATCTCATGCGACCCCCTTTCTCAGCACACCCCATTGGCATTTTCGATAGCGGCATCGGCGGCCTTACCGTAGCACGCGCGGTTATTGATCGCCTGCCACAAGAACATCTCATTTATTTTGGTGATACCGCGCATTTTCCCTATGGCGACAAATCGGCGCATGCCCTGCAAGGCTACACGCTAAAAATTGCCGAACACTTATTGGCGCGCAATTGTAAACTGATTTTAATCGCTTGCAATTCCGCTTCAGCGGCGGCATACGACGCGATTAAAACATTTGTCGGCAATGACGCCATCGTTATGAATGTCATCGACCCTGTCGTCAACCACTTGCATCATACCGCGGCTGGCAAACGCATCGGGCTTATTGGCACGCGCCAAACCGTGAATTCCCATGTTTATCAAAATAAATTAACCGCGCTGGGCAACTCTCTTGAACTACACTGCCATGCCACTAATTTGTTGGCTTCCGCGATAGAAGAATTTGGGGATCATGGTGTAACGGATACGTTACTACACGCTTATCTAACACACGCAAACTTGCAGAATATCGATGCGCTCGTGCTCGCCTGCACGCATTATCCGATTATCAAACACCGCATCGCGGCCTTATTGAATGATCGCGTCACCCTCATCGACCCTTCTGATATTGTTGCCGCAACGGTTGAGCGCACACTCATTCAGCATAATTTATTGCACACGACGGCCGGCATGTCACCCGGACAAAAACATTTTTATGTGTCAGACGAATACACAGATGCCTTTGTTGCTAGCACGCGTTTATTTTTTAAAGAAACCATTCATCTTGAGCATTGCCCACTCGAAATATCGACGGTGACTGCATAACACCATGAATTATCGCCACGCCTATCATGCCGGCAATTTTGCCGATGTTTTTAAACATATTGTATTGCGCTCATTGGTACAAGCGTTGCAGCGCAAAGAAACGGCGTGCTGCTATTTGGATACGCATGCCGGTTGCGGTATGTATGATTTAAAGAGTGATGCCGCACAAACGACGCAAGAATATCAAAACGGCATAGGCAAATTACTGACGGCACCCAACCCGCCACAACTCATCAGCGATTATTTGGCTTGTATTGCCAATAAAAAAAAACATCCCGGCTCACCTGAAATTTTACGCCAATCTTTACGGCCGCAAGATCGTCTATTATTATGTGAACTACATTCAGTGGACTATGCGCAATTAAATAAAAATTTTCGCACAGCTCGACGTGTCACGACATTTCATCAAGACGGTTGGCAAGGATTAAAAGCCTTTTTGCCGCCGCACGAACGGCGTGGCTTAGTATTGATCGACCCACCGTATGAGCAAGCGAATGAATTACAAACAGCTGTGACGCACTTGCAGACAGCGATCAGCCGCTGGGAAACGGGTGTATACGCACTATGGTATCCGATCAAATTTCATTTACCGCGTGCCGCCTTTTATCGTGCATTAAAAAAATTATCTCGGCCCGTATTGCGCGCTGAATTATGTGTATTACCTGAAGATGGCAGCGTCAAATTAGCTGGCAGTGGCATGGCCATTATCAACCCGCCGTGGCAAGTCGCCGATACGCTGCAAGCCATTTTGCCCTGGCTGCAAAGCGCACTCGCCCTCGAAAACCAAGGCAAATGGTGCGTCACCCAAAGCGAGGCATAATGCCAGCGCGTTTCTTCATTTTATTAACTGTCTAAATTTACGGAGCATGTAAGATTGCACATCCTTGAACAAAAAATTAAGCAGATAACCCTCCTCGCAGATTCTTTATTGTCTCAAAATTGCTTTATTGAAATCACACTCGACGGTGGCGACATGTCCGCATATAAAGAGGACATCCTCAATCTTCCAAAAAATATCCCGCCATATCAACTAAATGAAGCAATAAAAACAATCGATGATCTTATTAATATTAATAAGAACTATGCGGGCAATGACGCGCCTACCTATACAAACCTTTTCACTGCGGTGGAGACAATACGTGATAACTCGAAGCCTCTTCTTGAAAAAATAAAGGCCTTAGATAAAAAAATTCGGCCTGGCGAATCACTAACAGCACTTGAAAAATTTCAACAACAGCTAAAAACACTTATCGACAAAGCCTCAACAGCTTTAACGAGAGAACGCAACAACAGCGCCCCTCATCCAACAAGATCTCCCTTGTCAATTTTTTTATCTATATTTGCTGCGCCACAAGCAACTGATACAAAAAATCCCCACGCGGCGCAACGCACACCTCGCGACGAAGGTGCTCACGCCACCTCGCCCAGCTTATCCTATAGCCATCGCGAACGTTCTTAACCACGATCGCTTTTCAGAAAAGTCGCTTGGCTTTTCGTGAAGGGGACTTGCCACTTAGGCTCTGCGCATAAATAACTTTTACACCTTGCATCCCATCATGGCATCATCTATAAACGTTCCTCAGTCGAAAAACCTCGAAATACTTCAGTATTCCTGCGATTT
>VFKI01000014.1 GCA_009885665.1 Gammaproteobacteria bacterium | reverse complement strand
CCACCAAAGGGGGAGAATCGCGATTCTCCCCCTTTGGAAACCCCCATCGCGTAAAGTCAGGTTGCTTCTGGCCTCGCGGGTGTTTGCGGAAATTATGCTGAATAGTTACTATTTTTTTTAATCCACCTTCCTCAATGTGCTGGATCAATAATGCTGGTCACCCGGTTGATGATTTCATCGATGGTGTCGCTATCTAATACTTCAATAAAGTGAGCTGTGCCGGCACGTTCCCTCGCTTCAAGATCAAATGATCGAACTTGATGACATACTGCGACCCCGGTTGTATCATGACCCGTGATCGGCACAGTCAAACCATTGCTGCGCGCAAATGCGCCGCCACTGGTAATAGGGACAGCCATCACGATGCCGAATGCGTTAATCTCAGTTGGGCTGATGATAACAAAACGGTGGCGATTTTTTATTTCTCTGCCAACAATCGGATTGGGGTCAATCCAATAAATATCGCCTTGTTTGGCAATCTTAGACCGCTTCAAAGTTTTTCTCGTCCAACCGGTTTAACATCGCGTGCCCATTCAGTGGCCGCATTTATTTCTTTCATGTCATCGGGTGTGACGTCTCTTAACAATTCTTTCAGCGTATAACGTTTACGGTTTTTCGCTTGCAGTGGTTGCGCGCTAAAGCCACCATCAACAATTTCTAGCGCCAACGTTGCGCCTATATCGAGATTGAGCATTTTGAGTATATCTGCGGGAATGGTCATGATTGCAGCGCCCCCTTGCTTGCGAATTGTGACAGTGATCATTTGCGTTCCTTCGCATTATCAATAACATTTAACATAGCACAAATGTAGCACATATTTTTTATTGAGGCAAGTAGCGATAGCGTAGTGATTTTAGCGTTTTTGTAAAGATTGTGCTGAATGGTGACTTTCCAGTAGAATATCTGCCCGTTTCCTCCTATTGTCGCTGAGACCCATGCCGCACTTACCCGATTTACGCCAATGCTTCGATGTCATCGTCATCGGTGGCGGCCATGCCGGTACTGAAGCAGCGCTTGCCGCCGCGCGTAGCGGTGGAAGCACATTATTACTGACGCATTCAGTTGATACTTTAGGACAAATGTCGTGCAATCCTGCCATTGGCGGTATTGGCAAAGGACATTTGGTTAAAGAAATTGATGCGTTGGGCGGTGCGATGGCGCGCGCGATTGATCAAGCGGGCATTCAATTCCGTATTTTAAATGCCAGCAAGGGACCTGCGGTACAAGCGACGCGCGCTCAAGCTGATCGTATGCTTTATCGCCAAGCGATTCGCCAAATACTAGAAAATCAGCCTAATTTATTAATATTTCAAGCGGCGGTTGATGATTTATTATTGGCAGGCGATCGCGTCACCGGCGTTGTGACGCAATCGGGCATCCGCTTTCATGCGCGTAGCGTTGTATTGACAGCGGGGACGTTTCTCGCGGGTAAAATTCATATTGGTTTACAGCATCATGCCGGTGGTCGTGCTGGCGAAGCGCCCGCGCAAACCTTAGCGGAACGTTTACGTGCTTTACCCTTTCGTACTGGGCGGTTGAAAACGGGTACGCCGCCGCGTATTGATAAACGTACGGTTGATTTTAGTGTGATGCAAATACAACCGGGTGATGATCCAGTGCCGGTCTTTTCTTTTATGGGGAAAGCGGCTGACTCGCCACGCCAAGTTAATTGTCATATTACCTACACAACTGAAAAAACGCATGACATTATCCGCGCTAGTCTTGATCAATCGCCGATGTATAGCGGTATTATTGAAGGCACGGGGCCGCGTTATTGTCCGTCGATTGAAGATAAAGTGGTTCGCTTTGCGGATAAAACATCACATCAAATTTTTGTCGAGCCAGAAGGCTTGACGACTAACGAACTTTATCCTAATGGTATTTCCACCAGTTTGCCATTTGCAATACAAATTGAAATGGTACGCTCAATGCCGGGATTTGAACACGCGCATTTAATTCGACCCGGCTATGCAATTGAATATGATTTTTTTGATCCGCGTGATTTAAAACCTTCTCTTGAAACACAGGCGATTGCCGGTTTATTTTTTGCTGGACAAATCAATGGCACGACGGGTTATGAAGAAGCCGCCGCGCAAGGCTTAATTGCCGGATTGAATGCCGCACGTTTGGCGGTGGATAAACCGGCGTGGACACCAACGCGTAGTGAAGCCTATATTGGCGTATTGATAGATGATCTCATTACGCGCGGCACGCGTGAACCGTATCGTATGTTTACCAGCCGCGCAGAATATCGTTTATGGTTACGTGAAGATAACGCTGATTTTCGTTTGACACCCACAGCGTATGCATTAGGTTTGATTGATGCTGCGCGTTGGCAACGTTTTAATGAAAAACAAAATATGATTACGACTGAGCGTGCACGGCTTGCCAGCACATTTGTGCAAGCGGATTCAGCGGCGGCAGCTGCATTGATGACGCGCATTGCGCAACCGCTGACGCATGAATATCATTTAGAAGCATTATTGCGTCGTCCTGAATTATGTTATCAAGATTTAATGGCGTTACCGGATATGGGGCCGGGCGTGGCGGATGAAGAAGTGGCACGCCAAATTGAAATTCAAATTCGTTATGCTGGGTATATTGAACGGCAGCAAGCTGAAATTGCGCGCCAAGCGCGGTATGAAAATGCGGTCATTCCGCCACACTTTAATTATGCGGCAATCAGTGGTCTGTCTGCGGAAGTACAGCAAAAACTGATGGCGACGCGTCCGGCGACGATAGGGATGGCTGCGCGCATACCTGGCATTACGCCGGCGGCGATTTCGATTTTATTGGTATATATAAAAAAATCATTGCAGGATGCGGCATGAGTGATTACGCAGCCGAAGTATCAGCAGCGCTTATCGCTAACCAGTGGCATTTTGATCATAGCGTGCAACAAAAAATGGTACGTTTCCTCGAATTATTAGCGCATTGGAATAAAGCGTTTAATCTTACGGCGATTCGTAATATACATGACCAAGTGTATCTGCATCTTGCCGATAGTTTAAGTATTTTGCCGTATTTACGGGGTAATCGCATCATTGATATTGGTACGGGCGCCGGTTTACCGGGCATACCTTTAGCACTGGCAGCACCCGAAAAAGCGTTTACTTTATTGGATAGTAATGGCAAAAAAACGCGTTTTTTGCTACATGTCGTTCATGCGCTGGGTTTGCCAAATGTGACCGTTATTCATGCACGTTGCGAAGATTTTCACCCAAGCGTTCGGTTTGATAGTATCATCAGTCGTGCATTTGCGCGTTTGGCAGATATGTTGAATGTGACGGCGCATTTATGTGCGCCACATGGCGAGTGGTTGGCGATGAAGGGCCAAGTCACAGCAGAGGAATGGATAGGTGTGCCGGCTGGATATCAAGCGATAGCGCAACCCTTGGAAATCAAAGGTATTGTAGCGGCGCGCAGCATCGTACGCATAACACGGGAAAGCATCAATGAGTAAAACCATCGCAATTGTCAATCAAAAAGGCGGCGTGGGCAAGACCACCACCAGTATCAATCTGGCGGCGGCTTATACCCTGATGAAACGCAAGGTGTTGTTGATTGATCTTGATCCGCAAGGCAATGCTACGGTGGGTAGTGGCGTGGAACCTGGTCAATTTACTGTGGGCATAAAAGATGTCTTGCTGGAAGAAGCGACGGCGGAAAATGCGGCAGTAAAAAGTGCGGGGGATTATGACATGATTGCAACCAGCAGCGATCTCATCATTGCTGAAGTGCAATTGCTACAAGCGAATCAACGCGAGTTTCGTTTGAAAAATGCCCTTGCGTCAATCAAAGAGAAATACGATTATATTTTAATTGATTGCCCGCCTTCATTAAGCATTCTGACGGTCAATGCGTTGGCCGCATCTGACTCAGTGTTGGTGCCGGTGCAATGTGAATATTTTGCGTTGGAAGGCTTGAGTAGTTTGTTGGATACGATTCGTCAGGTACAGGCTAAGATAAATCCAGCGCTGGTGATCGAAGGCTTGTTGCGTACGATGTATGATGGCCGTAATCGTTTAACGGTTGATGTCTCGGCGCAATTAATGCAACATTTTCCGGGTAAAGTGTATAACACCGTGATTCCGCGGAATGTGCGTTTGGCGGAAGCGCCCAGTCATGGTTTGCCGGTTTTGCAATATGACCAAAAATCACAAGGCGCTGTTGCTTATTTGGCATTGGCGGGTGAAATGCTGCGGCTTGAAAAAGAAAAGAAAACGACATCAAAAACAAAAGAGAAAACTGCATCATGAATGACAAGCCGTCACACACGCATGTTGATGCTATTGAAGACCCTATAAATAATAAACCGCCAAATACACACTTTGGTTTTAGCGAAGTCCCTGTATTGGAAAAAGCACGGCGGGTGGCAGAGGTTTTTCATGCTGTGGCGGGAAAATATGATTTAATGAATGATTTAATGTCGTTTGGCATGCACCGTTTATGGAAACGCTTCACGTTATCGCAAAGTGGCGTACGTGCGGGACAACGTGTTTTGGATGTTGCTGGCGGCACAGGCGATTTGGCGGCGGGTTTTTTATCACGTGTCGGTGCCACGGGCGAAGTTTATCTCAGCGATATCAATGAAAAAATGTTGCAACGCGGCCGTGAGCGTATGCTCAATGCGGGGCATGCGGGTAATATTTTTTACGTACAAGCGGACGCTGAAAATTTGCCTTTTAAAGATCAATATTTTGATTGTGTCAGCATAGGTTTTGGTTTACGTAATGTGACGGATAAACAAAAAGCGCTGCGTGAAATGTATCGCGTGTTAACACCGGGCGGTCGTCTATTAGTGCTGGAATTTTCCAAGCCGGTGTTGCCTTGGTTAGCAAAATGGTATGATGCTTATTCTTTCAATGTTATTCCGCGTCTGGGCGAATGGGTGTGTGGTGACGCGGCGAGTTATCAATATTTGGTTGAATCCATCCGTATGCATCCGGATCAACACACGCTAAAAAACATGATGGAAAAAGCGGGTTTTGCGAGTGTTGATTGGTATAACTTAACCGGCGGCATTGTGGCACTGCATAAAGGGTTTCGTTAAATGTAAGTTGCTGCACTTTAACCGTTCGGATAAAGCGATATTCGCCGTTCGGGTAAAGTGAGAATCACCGTTCGGATAAAAACAAGAATCGCCGTTCGGTTGAGCAAGAATACGCAAGTTGGGTCTACAGACAGTTTAGGCCCTGCGCATAAATAACTTTTACACCTTGCATCCCATCATGGCATCATCTATAAACGTTCCTCAGTCGAAAAACCTCGAAATACTTCAGTATTCCTGCGATTT
>VFKI01000147.1 GCA_009885665.1 Gammaproteobacteria bacterium | reverse complement strand
AATGGGTGCTCGCAAAAGCTAAGCCTATTAACGGGTTGAGTGAGGCGCAGCTGGATCGATTAACAAAAATTTTATGTGTTCTTGCTGAATGTGGTTCGGTTCAAGAAAAAGTTTTAGACTTGTTGCTGCCGAAAAAAAATGTCACGGCGTCTTTATTATTTTTTTATGACGTCGTGACACAATATAAATTAAGAGAATGGCTAGGCCCTGAGCATTTGGTGGTTTTGCTCAAAACCGCGCCTAAAAAGAAGGAGAGGGTTATAAAAGCCCTTGCTGTGATTGGCACCATGGTGATGGCAGCTAAGAACCAGGGTGTAAAAAACCCCGACGCTATTCTACGGGCTACTGCTGAGCTAGAGGAAAAGAAATGCGATGAAAGTGAAGGAAAATATAATAGTGCGGAGCCAGTATATTATAATAAAGCGCTAAAAAAGGATGCGGACGTATTAACATGGTTGCTTGCGTGCCCGTCAGACTATATTGATTGCTTGGAAATATTGAAAGATAATTTCCCTAAAATATTATTAGCGCATTGGGATAATTTTGTGTCGAAAGACGCTTCTTCGCTTAAACAAACTTATTCTTTGCTAAATGGGGTGTTAAATTTTTTAAATAAAAACAGTGATTGCTTTCTTAATCTGCGTGAATTTACGGATAAGCGAGTGACCGACTTGCTGCAGGCCAGCGCTGTGCAGCTTGAGGCGCTTGGGGTGGTGCTTAAGAAGTTGCCCGATATTTTAAATCGTGCCGCTGTGCCTTATCAATACTGTTGTGCGCTTATTGATAATATCGCAAATGCCCCCGCGCTATGGTTTCAGTTGCAGCCGCTTGAAAGTAACAAGGAAAAGTGGTCAATTGAAAATTTGGATCAGTGGAAACAGTTGGTTAACCATGATATGGCAAGCGTGTTGGTTGAAAAAAATGGCCTATGTTTTGATACCCCTAACGTAAGCGCGTCATTGCAGAGATGTGGCGTATCAGGCGCACAAATTACCCAGCTTGCGGGTTTAAAAAAACATGCATTATTGACAAAAGAAAATATCAAAACTGTATTATTTAAGCCGCAAGAAAATGACGCTGAACACGTAAAAGCGTTACAGCCATTGCTTGCAGAGATGGATCAATATTTTTTAAGAGCGTGTCGGTTGGGTGATGGCAATAGTCGTGTGAGCGCGCAGTGTGCTCAACAAGCGATACAAGAATCTTTGCAATATAAACAAGCAGCCAATACTTTTATCACGAACGCCAGCAATCCTGACGCGGCGAAAATGTTCAAGGAATCTTTTGCAAACACCAGTAAAATATTTGCCGGTTTTCGTAACAAGCATCGCAAGAAATGGAAAGTGTTGCTGGCTAATTTTTTGGTTGGTTTGCCTTTGCTTGGGTTGCCGCAATTGTTACGTAGCTGCATCAAAGGCAATAGCTTGTTTTTCCGTCATACTGAGCGCGCTAAGCAACATCAGTCGATGGAAAATATAGTGAACGAGCCGGCTGGCGCAGTTGGCGCGCGGCGTCCGTCGATAGTGGCGAGTGGATAAGCGTTACAAGCTTGCGGGGTGGGTGTCGTTCGGTATAAATGCAATGCTTCCCTCATCCGGCATTCCGCACCAAAGTATTTTTTGTATCCCCTACATAAAATAGGGTATAAGGTTGCGATGGGGTGGGTGTCCTTCGGTCCGAAGCGCAGCGCTCCCCTCATGACGCTCATCTCATGAAAGACGAAGGTGCGGGGTGTCGGCTCATGATGCCAATGTTTTTCTAACGAAAGTCGCCTAAGGATCATCCGCTATGTTATCCGCCTCATCCACTTTTCCGCGGCGCAAAAAGCTTGTTGCTGGCAATTGGAAAATGCATGGTACACGCGCTTCTGTTGTGGCACTTGCCCGCGCCATTCGCGATGGGGTCGCTGCAGTCGACACACATGCTGCTGCCGATATTGTCGTCATACCTGCTAGCATACATATCCCGATCGTGAGCGATATTCTGGCGGGTAGTCCTCTTGCGCTGGGTGCGCAAAATTTTTATCCAGGCGATGCCGGTGCATTTACTGGCGAAGTTTCATTAGCCATGCTGAAAGAATTTGGCTGTACGCATATTTTGGTGGGGCATTCTGAGCGTCGCCAATTATTGGCTGAATCATTGGCACTGATTGCGGAAAAATGTTGGGCGGTGGTGAATGCGGGTCTGACACCCATATTATGCGTCGGTGAAACTCAGGCAGAACGTGAGCAAGGCGATACTGAAAAAGTCATTGCGACACAGCTATGCTCAGTTGCCAAGGCGGTCAGCACTGGCACATTTCGTCTTTACCGTCATGTTGTCATTGCGTACGAACCCGTGTGGGCAATCGGTACGGGCTTGACTGCCACGCCTGAACAGGCACAGGCAGTTCATGCGTTTATTCGTAATCTTGTGGCGCACGAAGAGCCTGAGATGGAAGAGCAGGCGGCGAGTCTGCGTATCCTCTACGGTGGCAGTGTCAAGGCCAGTAATGCCGCAGCTTTATTCGCCATGCCGGATATTGATGGCGCGTTAGTGGGCGGTGCTTCACTCGAAGCGCAAGAATTTTTGGCAATATGGCGCCAAGCGTTGTAGAATACCCATCTGCTATTTAAGACGAAGGTTCAGTTGCATGTATCAATTAGTTATTATCGTCCACGTATTGGCGGCAATTGCCGTGGTTGCACTTGTGTTGGTGCAGCAAGGTAAAGGCGCCGTAGTGGGCTCGTCGTTTGGTGCGGGCGCGTCCCAGACGATTTTCGGCAGCCGTGGCGCGGGCTCATTTATGCTAAAGATCACGCTATTGTTTGCCGGCATATTTTTTGCCACGAGCATTGGTTTAAACTGGCTGGCAAGCCAAGCCGTTAGGCGGGGTGGTGTTTCGACGCAGTCAAGTTTACCCTTAGCTGTGCAGGAAATTATGCAGAAAAATGCAGCAGAAAAAGCAGAAAAAACAGAAAAAACAGAAAAAGCAGAAAAAGCGGGTGACGCGGTCGCGCCAGCATCAACAACGGCGTTGCCGTCGTTGCCGAGTTTAGGGGATGTTCAGGCGATACCGACTGCACCGCGTAAGTGAAATGCCTGCGCTTACTTTTTTGTAGTAGTAGTATAGATAAATGAATACGCCGAAGTGGTGAAATTGGTAGACACGCCATCTTGAGGGGGTGGTGGCGAAAGCCATGTCGGTTCGAGTCCGACCTTCGGCACCGGATTTTAATTTTTGCTCGTAAAAAACCAAAAACAAACTTAGAAACTTCATGCAATATATCCATCACTTTATAAAACTTATTGGGAAATTATT
>VFKI01000085.1 GCA_009885665.1 Gammaproteobacteria bacterium | reverse complement strand
GGCTGCGATGGGGGAGTTGTCAGAGGGGGAGAGCGCTCACTCCCCCTCTGACGCTCGTCAATGCAGTGTGCCGCGTACTCAGTTCCCCTATCCTATCTTTTTAATAGTTACTAAATCTTCTTTATTATTTCGCGCACTTTCGCCACCGCCACGCGCCAATTCAAACGCGTCTCATATTCATTGAATGCAGATAATGCCAGGGCTTCGTATTGTGGATAATTCTGCATAAGCGGTATCAAGTATTGGCAATATTTTTCTGATGTCGCTTGCAATGAAAATGTCATGCCATTGATATGATCTTTAACAACGGTTGGAATGCCGCCAACCTGTGTCGTCAGTACCGGGACACCAAATGCATTTGCTTCGCAAAATACAATGCCAAATGCTTCAGCGCGCGATGGTACAAATAAAAAATGTGCGTCGCGCAATAACGCGGTCATTTTTGCCATGCCAGCGGGCGTACGTTTAGAAATAAAACCATGACAGCGAATATAGGGCGGAATTTCAGTTCCGGCCGGTGGTTGGCATCCGACAAAATCTACTTCTACGCGTTGTCCTGCCGCATGTAGTGCGCGTGCCACTGCAAATACGATGTCGCCGCCTTTACGGTGCCAGTGTTTACCAATAAATAATAATTTGAGACGGTCGTGTGGTCGATGAGCGAGTTGCGTGTGAATATCCGCCAAGGTGGGGGTGTTGACGAGGTTGGCACCAAAGGGTACGACATGCACTTTTGCTTTATCTGCACCATAAATTTCTGTCGCAGTGCGTGCTGCCCAGTCAGAAGAAAAAATGGCAAACTGACAGCGGTTTAAGCATTCACGCGTCAGCGCATTGCCTTGGCGAATAGAGCTAACGGAGTGCCTGGAAAAAGCGGGATAAAACCCAGTCAAGCTGGCATAGAGTGCATCTGTCCATAATATAATGGGTGTTTGGCAATCGAGTAGTGCAATTGGGCTAATCAAGGGGGAAATGATAGCGTCTACATGACCCGGTAATTGTGCGAGCTGTTGTTTAACTTGCGCAGCGTAATGGCGCGTCACATATTCATTAAAACGTGGACTTTCGCGCTGCCCTAATAATTTTTGCCAAAATTGTTTTATTTTAAAACCCGGCGGTAAGTGGCGTTTGAGATTACCGATATAACTGACCTCATCGCCCGCAGCGGTGAATGCCTGAGACATAGAATAAGGCGTTCCAGACCAATTATGGATATCTTGGCTATCAAATACGCTGGCGTAGGCGATTTTCATGGTGGCTTACCGTGAGGGAGGCAAGCGGCCATTTATAGCAGGTTGGTGCGCGTCTCGCAATGCTATGTTAAAATCGGCCACTTTATCATTAGCCAGAGAGATGGCGTATATATGAGCACTACGCAAACGCGTCAAGTCACCAAAGCCATCTTTCCGGTGGCCGGTCTCGGTACCCGCTTTTTGCCAGCAACTAAGGCAAATCCCAAAGAAATGTTGCCCATTGTGGATAAACCGCTGATTCAGTATGCGGTTGAAGAAGCGATTGCTGCTGGGATTACTGAACTCATTTTCGTTACCAGTAGCAGCAAACGTGCGATTGAAGATCATTTTGACTCTAATTTTGAATTAGAATCTAATCTCATTGAACGTGGCAAATTAGATTTATTGGAAATTGTACGCGATATTTTGCCAGCGGGTGTTTCTTGCGCCTATATTCGCCAGCAATCGCCGCGTGGTTTGGGGCATGCAGTATTATGTGCGCGTCAATTGATTGGTGACGAGCCGTTTGCAGTGTTGCTGGCGGATGATTTAATTGATGGGGCGGACGGCGGTTCATGTTTGCAGCAAATGGTGGCGGCTTATGCAATGTGTGGTGGCAGTTTGTTGGCAGTGCAATCTATTGCGCGCAGTGAGAGTGCTAAATACGGCATTATTGCGCCGACGCCTGCATCAGCGCAGCAAACCTTATTGTCACTGAGTGGCATTGTTGAAAAACCACAACCTGCAGCGGCACCATCGACTTTGGCCGTGGTCGGCCGTTATATTCTTGCGCCGCGCATTTTCGATTTTTTAGCCGCTACGGCGGTGGGTTCTGGCGGTGAAATTCAGTTAACAGATGCGATTGCGGCTTTGTTACAGCGAGAGCCAGTTCATGCGTTACGTTTTACCGGTAAACGCTATGATTGTGGTAGCAAGCTCGGCTATTTACAGGCGACGCTGGTGTATGCGATGAAGCATCCTGAGGTGGCGGATGATTTTCGTGAATATTTGCAGGAATTTGTGGCATGTCAAAAGTGACGCATCCTGTTTTTCCGTGGCGGCTTTATGTATTAGCGGCCATCATCAGTTTAACATTATCATTATGGCTAGTCGCACGCGTCGATATCATCAATCCGGATGGCATTTGTTATTTACAAGCAGCCGCCACGATAGGCCATGATTATGCGACCGCTGTGCATATGTGTAATGGGGGTTGGTCTTTTTATGAAATGAGTATTGCGGTTATCGTCAAGCTGACGCATATGTCGGAGTATGCCGCTGCGCTGTGTCTTAATGCCGCGGCGTCATTGCTCAGTGTGTTTATGTTTATCAGTATTGTGCGTCGTCTCACGCCAGAATCCCGTATTCACTGGTTGGCGGCGGGTGTTATTTTATTGGCGCATCAATTCAATGCACTCCGTATCGATGTCATCCGCGATCATGGTTTTTGGGCTTTTTATCTTACCTCTATTTATTTTTTACTGCGTTATTTACGCTTGCCTACCTGGCGTATTGCGCTGGCGTGGAGTGTTAGTTTAGTTGTTGCAACCTTATTTCGCGTTGAAGGCGCGTTTTTTTTAATTTTATTGCCTTTACCCATTTGTTTGGCTGCGCCGCGGCGGTTACGTGCTTTTTTGCAACTCAATACGCTGTTATTGGCTGTTTGTGTCTTATTGACCGCTTGGCTTATCTTGCATCCGCAGGCTTCGCTCAATCGGCTTGATGCGATTCGTTTGCAGTTATTGCATGGGCCGAGTTTGTTGCTGCAAAATTTCTTTGATAAAGTCCAAGCTTTTCGCGCTATCATCAGTTCTTATGCGTATGCGGATGCGCCGTGGGTATTGGCGGGTAGTTTTATACTGTGGTATCTCATCAGTGTGGCGCGTAATATTTCGTTGATATATGCAGCACTTGTGTTATATGGTTGGTGTCAGCGTGTCACCGCCTGGACGCGGCCGCAACACATCGTGATTGGCTGTTATGTTGCGGTAAATGTTGCGATTACGTTTGTTTTTTTGGTTGAGCAAGGCTTTCTCTCTGACCGTTATCTGCTTGCTTTGTCTTTGACATTGATGTTGTGGGTACCGTTTGCAATTAGCAAGTTGCTTGCGACTCGCTGGCGCTGGATTATGTTGCTTGCCATTCTTTATTATGCGATTGCGGGTATCGGCCATTTCGGACCTAATAAAAGTTACCTGCGTGTGGCGGGGACTTGGCTGGCAGGACATGCGCAGCCACACGATACAATTTATAGCAATGATTATCAATTACTTTATTATACCCATCATTTTGGCAATACAATTTTCAGTGTAGGCCCGCAGTATGCGGATCTTGCTGCAAATATCAATCAAGATAAATGGCGTCGTTTTCAGTGGTTGGCGATACGCGTAGACCATGAGGGAGTGCCAACTGCCTTAGCTCACTTACCCCTGACACCTGTTGTGGTGTTTCATGATAATCGACATAATGAAGTGCGTATTTATCATGTCAATGTAACGGAGAAACAATCTTGAATATTGCAGTTATCGGTGCAGGTTATGTAGGATTAGTCACCGGCGCATGTTTTGCTGAATTAGGCAATCATGTTACGTGTATTGATATTGATGTCAAGAAAGTAACAGCCTTGCAACAAGGGATTTTACCGGTATACGAACCCGGATTAGAAGCACTGGTGAAATCCAGTATTGCTGAAAATAGATTGCATTTTGCGACATCATTAGCCGATGTCAGTGTGATGCCGCAAGTCATTTTTATTGCGGTTGGCACACCTGCGGATGAAGATGGTTCCGCTGACATGCGTTATGTATTGGATGCGGCGAAAGGCATTGGTGACTATATGACGGATTATTGCGTCATCGTGGATAAATCTACGGTGCCAGTCGGTGTGGCGGATCAAGTGGAAGGCATCGTGCGTGCGCAATTGGCGCAGCGTGGGGCAACAACCAATTTTGACGTGGTGAGTAATCCAGAATTTTTACGTGAAGGTGCGGCGATTGATGATTTTATGCGGCCGGATCGTATCATTATTGGCCTGACGTCAAAGCGTGCTAGAAATATTATGCAAGAATTGTATCAGCCCATTACACGTCATCCAGAAAAAATTTATTTTATGACAGTGCGTGATGCAGAAATGACCAAATATGTGGCGAATGCCATGTTGGCAACGCGTATTTCTTTTATGAATGAAATGGCGGTGTTATGTGAAAAAATGGCGGTAGATATTGAAAATGTACGTATTGGCATTGGCTCTGATACGCGCATTGGCGCACGTTTTTTATATCCGGGTTGTGGCTATGGCGGTTCGTGTTTTCCGAAAGACGTCAAAGCGCTTATCCATATGGCAGAACAACATGGTATTGACCCCTTGATTTTGCATGCGGTGGAACATCGTAATGTCTTACAAAAACAATGGTTGCCGCAAAAAATCATGGCGCGCTTGGGCGAAAATTTAACCGGCATGCGTATTGGCGTGTGGGGATTATCTTTTAAACCTGAAACAGATGACATGCGTGAAGCGTCTTCTCTGGTGTTATTGGAAAAATTAATTGCGGCGGGTGCGACGGTGTTGGCGTATGATCCAGTGGCTATCCCGATGGCAAAAAAAATCTTGCCTGCGCGTTGGCTGACGTCAGGGCAGTTGGTGTTGGCGGCGCATCAATATGATGCGTTGGCGCAAGTAGATGCGCTGGCGTTAGTGACGGAGTGGAAACCTTTTTGTTATCCCGATCTCGGTGCTATGCAAAGTTTGATGCGTCAAGCGATCGTTTTTGATGGACGTAATCAATATAATCCAACGCAACTGCGTGATGCCGGGTTTGAATATTATGGTATTGGGCGTGGCATAGAAAAAGCATTAGAAACGGTATAACGATAAAAATAAGGAATGATGATGAAAGAATGGATAGCCGGCGTCGATGAAGCCGGGCGCGGACCATTGGCCGGTGCGGTGGTTGCGGCGGCAGTCATTTTGCCGCCGGGGTGTGTCATTGCGGGTTTAACGGATTCTAAAAAATTAACGGCTGCGCGGCGTGAAGCATTATTCATTGAAATTCATGCTAAAGCGATCGCGATAGGCGTAGGGCGTGCTGACCCAGCTGAAATCGATCGTATCAACATTTTACAAGCGACGCTGGTGGCGATGCAGCGTGCTGTCGCCAGTTTAAGCGTCATGCCGCAGTTGGTATTGATTGATGGTAATCGTTGTCCATCGTTGGCGTGTCAAGCGCGTGCAATTGTCGGTGGAGATTTAACTGAGCCGTTGATCAGTGCCGCATCTATTATTGCCAAAGTAACGCGTGATCGTGAAATGTTGGCGTGGCACGACCGTTTTCCGCAATATGGTTTTGATCGACATAAAGGCTATGGCACGGAATATCACCGCGCGGCTTTGTTGCAGCATGGCGCGTGCGAGATTCATCGCCGCTCATTCGCGCCGGTGGCGGCGGTAGCAGGAAGCGCTTGACATCATCGCTGTAACGCTATAGTATTACACCATGGCAAATGATAGGTGGATGTCTCGATGCGTAAATTAACATACTTTTTCTCTGTGGCGCGCTTTTGTGCCATGCTGGGCTTGGCCACATTGCCGCTGAGTGTTGCCGCGGCCACGCCCCCGACCATCGGCATCATTGTGCCATTAGCACATAAGGCGATGACTGAAATTGTCGCTGGTTTTAGCGAAACGTTAAAGCAAGTTTATGGCAAGCCGGTCATTATCAAAGTCGAAAATGCGCAAAATGATCCCAATCTTGAGCGATCTATTATCCTGCAAATGCATGCGAATCGTTATGCGTTGGTCGCGCCGATCGGCGTGGATGCGACGGAGATGACGCTGGCAAGTATTCATGATCAACCCGTGGTGAGTATTGCATCTGATCTGACAGATAAAGCGCGTCATGCATTATCGACCTGTAACGTCGCTATTGTGCATGATGATTTAGGCCCTGTTACGCAAATGCAATTTATACATGCGGTATATCCTAAGTTGACACATATCACGTTAGTGCATAGTGCGGCGAATAAAGTTTTCCCAGATGTGGCGGCGACCATTGCGGCGGGGAAGGCGGTAGGTATTACGGTGGATCAGCGCATGGCGGCCACTTTGCCGGAATTAATGACAGTCGCGGATGCGATGCCTGAAAATACGCAAGCTATTTTTGTTTTAAAAGACAGCTTAATTGTGAGTGGTGTTGCTACGCTTGAAAAAGTAGCGATTCAGCGCCGTATTCCGCTTATCACTTCAGACAATGGCTCGGTGGAAGCGGGTGCTGGATTTGCTTTAGGTGTGCATGAGCGTGACATTGGTGTTGAAGCGGCAAAATTGGCAGCTGCTATTTTAAACGGCCAAGCTGCTTGTACGTTGCCGATTGTTGAAATGCATCATCTGACTGTTTTTATCAATCAAAAAGTGATGCAAGCTACGGGTCAATCGATTGCACCGGTGATTGCAGCTGCGACGCGGGCGGGCTATAAGATTGATAAATTGGCGAAGCCAGTAGGGGTATCTCACTAGGCCATTCCAATTTACTTATCTGAGAATCTATATAGCGTCTCAGAAAAGTCTTTTGGCTTTTCGCGATGGGGGGCTTGGGGGGAGAATCGCGATTCTCCCCCCAAAATACCTGAAAATTGGCGAAGCCAATGGTGATATCTCACTAGGCCATTCCAATTTACTTATCTGAGAATCTATATATAGGTGACATATGATGAATGGCTTGCTGTATGCGGTATTGACCCAAACATTGACTTTTCTGCCGTTGGCATTGGGTATCAGTATCAGCTATACCTTGATGCGTGCGACGGATATGACGTTAGAAGGGAGTTTTGTGTTAGGCGCGGCAATTTTTGCGCGTTTAGCGACATTAGGTTTTTCACCGTATATTGCAGCGTTTTGTGCGTTGGCGGCGGGCAGTTTAGCGGGTGTGATGGTGAGTTTTATTCAGCGTGGCGGTCGTGTTGATCCGTTGTTGGCGGGCGTATTAGCCACTTTCATTTTAACCAGTGCTAATTTAATTTTAATGGGGCGTCCGAATATCAGTTTGTTATCGCAAGCGACCTTGGTGTCGAGTGCTTTTGCGCAGAGTGATACGCTGGGTTGGTTATCTGTTGCATTTTACAGTATTTTTTTCTGTATGCTGGGTTGCGCGCTGGTGGCGACGCGTTTTGGCTTACGGTTACGTGCGTTAGGCGATAATCCAGCGTTATTACAACGTTTGGGCGCGCCCTTGGAACGCTATCGTTTATTGGGATTTGCTTTCACGAATACCTTGGCGGCGGCAGCCGGCATGTTGACAGCGCAAACCGTGGGTTATGCAGATATTAATATGGGATTTGGCATGACGCTTACGGGCATCGGGGCGATTATTTTAGGTCAACAAGTGTTACGGCGTATTTTACATTCAGCGCGTTTTCGTGTGAGTGCGGAGTTCATTGCTTGCGTGATTGGCGTGGCGATGTATTTTATGGCGCTGAATGGTTTGTTACGGCTTAATATTGATCCGATTTACTTGAAAATGCTGTTAGGAATTCTGCTAGTGATTTTTTTACGTACGGCTTTGCGGCGTTCAGCGTTGGCAGGAGGCATTTCTATATGATAGCGCCATTATTGCAATTGCAGGATGTCAGCTTGTGTTTGCCGAATGGTGGGCGTGAAATTTTGTCGCATATAACGTATGAAGTGCAGCGTGGTGATTTTGTTGTGATACTGGGCAGTAATGGCTCAGGAAAAAGTTCCTTGTTGAAATTGCTTGATCGACGTTATCGGGCAACTTCAGGCCATCTTCTTTTAGAAAATAAAGCGCTTGGCAGTTTTGCTGCGCGTCCTTTTGCGCAAGCGGTGCGGACTTTAACGCAAGATTGTCATGATTCACTGTTTGTATCAATGAGTATTTTTGAAAATTATTTATTGATATGCGAGCAATTTCAAGCGCGCTTTCATTTTATACGCCGCAAACATGCGCGTTTGCGTCTGGCGGCGTATCTTGAACCTTTTAACGAAAAGTTAGCAAATAATCTTGATCAATGTGTCGCGGACTTGTCGGGGGGAGAGAAGCAAACCTTGGCGTTGGCGCTGGCGGTATGCTATCCGCCGCGAATTTTATTGTTGGATGAGCATACTTCTGCGTTGGATCCATTGACGGCCGAACGGTTATTGCTATTGACGCGGGACGTGGTGGCGCAGCATGGCATGACCTGTTTGATGACGACGCATGATTTGGTTTTAGCAGAGGGGTGTGGTAATCGCATTCTTGCATTGCGTAACGGGCGCATTTATCAGACAATTGAAGCTGTTGAAAAGCGGGCATTGAATCAACAACAATTGTTGGCAGCGTGTTATTAAAGGAAGCAGTGATGGATAGTAAAGTTGTAAAACATTGGCGGCAGTTTATGACGTTATGTGAAGAAACCGCCACGGATCATGCCATGTTTGCTGAAATGCTAAACTTGTTTTTAACAGCAGAAGAGAAAGAAAATATCAGCATGCGGCATATGATTATTGGCGAATTATTACGCGGTGAAAAAACCCAGCGTACCATTGCGGAAACGATGGGCGTCAGTATTGCCAAAATCACGCGCGGATCAAATGAATTAAAACGTATGGACAAGAAATTAATTGCGTATTTAAAAGAAAAAATATAACGATTGCGGGCATATCGACAGACAGCCGCGCCAGTAAATAATAAATACCTTAAAAATCAATAACTTAAATAGATGCGAGGTCGAAAAGTCATCGGCAGTTTGATGATTTTTGTTAGCGTATCGTCTACATAAATTAGGGGAATGGGTAGCGTCAGCTAATATTGTCTTCATATTTGTTCTATATGATTGGGGTGTGGAGCAAAAATCTATTTTCGCGAAGTGATTAAAAAAACGAAATAAAAAAAACAATACATATATCCGACATTCCGCATCAAAGTATTTTTTGTATAAATCGAGGCGAAAATGCGTTTTAAAGCGCAGGTTACATACGCGTAAATGAGCATTTAAAACGCATTTTCAACGCGGAGTTATCAAAAAAGACGAAGATGCGGGATGTCGGATATAGGGTTACCATATAACAATAAAGAATGAGGAATAAGCCATGCAGAACCAAAACGTATCTCCTGCTGCCAATAGCCCAATATTACAACAATTAACAGTTGGCGCATTGACAGAGAATGCGGGTAAACTATTCTCTGGATTGGGTGGCATGTTAGGCATAAAAATAGATAAGCCACTTGCGCAAAACGGGGGCGCTGCCTCTGTCGAAGCCATCATTGAAGAAAAAGCACCAGATAAGCCACTTGCGCAAAACGGGGGCGCTGCCTCTGTTGAAGCCATCATTGAAGAAAAAGCACCCCGTGTAGCGGTTGGTTGGTACAAAAAAACGTATCCACGTTTAGCGTTAAGTGAAGATGAAGCGGACGTAAAAGAAATCGTATTGACTAGAGAACATGTGATAGCCATTGAACCTATTAAACTATCGCTGCGTTATCGCTTGCCTGTGGAGGCGTGTTTACCTGACGATAAAGCGTTAGAAACACGCTTTTGGCAAGCAGTGTTAAAGAAGGAATGGTCTAAATTGCTTGAGTATGTTTGTTCAGAAAAAATTTTTTTTGATGAAAATAAAACGATTCAGACGCTTGAGGAAACGTATGACGCAGCTTATAAAAAACATCAAGGTAAAGACCTTTTTGATATCATATCGCCTAGTTGGTATGATCATACTTTTTTACCCTTGTCTGAACCCGGTGCATTTCCCTCATCACTGCCTGAAAGATTTCTTGATTTTATTGCTTGCTATGGATTTAAAGATAAAGCGCATTTAATGCGCGCAAAACTAAACGAAGAGGAAAAACCCGTAGCAGAAACAGTCGAAATCAAGGTGCAGACGCCAGTAAAAAGAAGTGAAAATGATGAAATTATTTACGAATTGGTGCGTTGTGCAATTTATGCAAGAAATAGGGTGCTCAATAGTATTCCTTGCCTGCAGAATGGTGAGGGTCATACGGCACTTTGGCATGCTTTGCAAGTTAAACCGGCGGAAAGCGTGGCAATTCCCGCTGAAAATCCTTCGCAACCCGCAGCAGTACTGAGTTCATCAACAGAAAGATTACAAAATTTATTTTCTGAAAAGCGCGACACGCCTGGGCTAGCAGACTCAGCGGGAATTCCTGCGGAAAGCGTGGCATACAAAGCGGCGACAGAATTTACCCGCAGGCTATGTGAATTAATTCGGCAAAATTATGGGGATAATGTCTTAGATAATTATCTTGAACAAACGCAGCGCGCGTGCCCGAACTTAGATCTATCATCAGCAATTCTCGGCGAATTCCCCGTGGAACTTGCACCAATATCAGCTTTTGATTGTGAAACTGTACGAAATGAAATTTTTGAAACCCTTGCTACTACTGGGCTAGATGCTTCGCCGAGAATCGCTGATCTATCATCGGTTGTCGCGGATGAAGACAGTTTATCTTCGCCACAGGGGGTGTTGAAAAAAGAATGGCAGCGGTTGCGTAGAAAAAATTTGCTTTTGAATGAAAGCGTTTTGACAGAAAATCCATTATCTTTACCGATCAATCCGCCATTTTCTGTTTTGCCACGCCACATGGCAGCAGCGGTGCAGCCGGATGAAAGCAAGCCCACTATCCTGGACGGTGAGGCAGAATTAGAGTGCGCGCATGTGGACGCGGCGGTTGATGCGTGTGCGGATGAAAAATTCACGCTGTCTGCGCGTGATGATTCACAATCGAATTTTAGTAGCGTTAATCGAAGCACTGCATCCCCTACTCGTCGTCAGCGATTAGAAAATAAAGCAACAGAGCTAGCAGATAAACAGCGCGCATTACAAGCGTATGTAGCAGCACTAAGTAAGTGTATTGAAAATATAATAACTATTTTATCGGATTATCAACGCGTTTGTGGTAAATGGTCGATGGGTCAGGCTGACGGAGAGCGTGCTCGGGAGAAGCAACAGATTATAGGGCGGTGGTTAGACAGTGTCACAAAATGCTTAGCTAAGCTTGATAGCCTTGATTGCGCGAGCGACCCAGCATTCACGCCTGCGACGGAAGAGCAGTTTAATGCAGTATTAGGGCGGCTAATTGAGAAGCAGTCAAAAGCGAAAGGTGCTTTAGGCGAAATCCAAGAAATTTTTCGAGAAAAAAATCCGCATACAGGCAGCGCTTACTGGGATATCATTCAGCAAAAGCGCAGTGGTAGCCTGAACAAATGGAGCTGTGGATTGTTTTATAATCCGCGGCACAATAATGGGCGTGCATGTATAGAGAAAATTGATGCGTGCTTGAACGCTTTTAAGCAAGCGCATTCTCCCTATATTTTGCCCGGCGTTGTTTCAGCGTCCTCAAGGCGCGAATTCAGATTGGCATAAGGTCACTATGTAACAGCTCAGGTTCCGCCAACCCTCACCCGGCTGCCTAAGGGTCTGCGACCCTTAGGCAGCCGTCCTCTCCCGCAAGCGGGAGAGGGAAAAAGCAAGCTGCAGTGTTGAAGATTTCCTCTCCCGCTTGCGGGAGAGGTCGTCAGACGGCGTAGCCGGCTGGCGGGTGAGGGAGCCGGGCTTAGCGTTCTTTTAAAAATTTTGCCATCTTTTTTAATTGCATGCGCCGTTTCAATGGTGACAAGTGATCAATATATAAAATGCCATTTAAATGATCGATTTCATGCTGTAAACAATGTCCAAGTAAACCGTTACCTTCTATTTCAAAAAATTCGCCATTTTCATTTTGTGCCCGTACCTTGACATAAGTTGCGCGCGGCACTTTGTCATGCGTATTGGGAACAGACAGGCAGCCGGCACTCATTAATTCATTGCCGCGCGATTCGATGATTTGCGGATTGATAATACAAAAAGGTTCATTGTTTTTTTCAGAGACATCGATTACCGCAATTTGCTTGCCGATAGCCACTTGTGGTGCGGCAAGTCCCACACCATTGGCATCGTACATGGTCTCATACATGTCAGCCAATAATTTTTTTAAGTCATCATCAAATACGGTGACTGGCACAGCTTGCTGCCGCAGTACGGGATGAGGATGATAAACGATTTTTAATAAAGCCATGTTTTTTCCTATCGATAGACTATTGCAACGTGTTTATCCGTTAACCAGGTGCGCATACTGTTCAGTAATGCATCAGAGGGTTTAACGTGCCATGTTTCGCCTAAGCGTAAATCTGCTTGTGCTTGCTGCTGTTGATAACGTATGACCACCGGGCAGCTGCCGCCGCGATAGGGTTCAAGTAATGCCGTTAATTCACGTATGCCATGGTCTAAATCCAATTGTTCCGCGCCCCAATCAATGCGTAGATATTTAGCATAGCGACTGCGCGCTGCTTCCATCGACAAAATTTCTTCAACCACCATACGGTTGCCATCATTAAAATCATCATGACTGACTTCACCGCTGACGACAATTAAATTATCTTTTACCAGTAATTCACGATATTGCTGAAAACTTTCAGCAAAACAAATAACATCCAGGCTGGCACTGGCATCTTCCAATTGTATCACTGCCATACGGTCGCCGCGCTTGGTTTGTATCATACGAACTGTGTTGATGATACCCGCAATTGTGATCATTTTACCCGGTGTCGGATAGAGGTCAATGATTTTTTCATTGGTAATGCTGGCCAATTCTGTCAGATAGCGTTCAATTGGGTGACCCGATAAATAAAGCCCTAACGTTTCTTTTTCGCCATTCAAACGTACCGCTTCCGTCCAGGCAGGTACAACGGTGTGTTGTAGCGCCGGCATGCTGATGTCGGTGTTACCAAATAAATCACGCTGCCCCGCAGCACGATTATGCGTGGCTTTTTCAGCATAATGTAATGCAGCTTCTAGTGTAGCCATTAAATTGGCGCGATTGCTGTCGAGGCAATCCATGGCGCCGGCGCGAATTAAGGCTTCAAGCGAGCGGCGATTCAGTTTTTTTATATCAACGCGTTTGCAAAAATCAAATAAATCTTTAAACGCGCCGCCGCCACGCGCTGCAACAATGGCGGCGATGGCAGTTTCACCCATGCCTTTGATCGCTCCTAAACCCCACGCCAGCGTTTTATGATCTAATACTTTAAAATGATATTCACTGTGATTAATGTCAGGGGCGAGGACGCGTAAATTTTGTTTTTCACAATCCTCAATAAATAACACCACTTTGTCAGTGTGATCCATGTCTGAAGATAATACCGCGGCCATATATGCCGCTGGATGATGCGCCTTCAACCAAGCCGTTTGATACGCAATTAATGCATAAGCGGCAGAGTGTGATTTATTGAAACCATATCCCGCAAATTTTTCCATTAAATCAAAAATAGCCGTAGCCGTTTCTTGCGCAACACCGCGTTCCGTCGCGCCGGCACAAAAAATAACGCGCTGCTTTTCCATTTCTTCAGGTTTTTTCTTACCCATCGCACGTCGCAAAATATCGGCAGCACCCAGCGAATAACCGGCGAGCACTTGGGCGATTTGCATGACTTGTTCTTGATAAACAATGACACCATAGGTTGGGCGTAAAATCGGTTCCAGCAAAGGATGCGGATAGCTGACGCGTGCGCGGCCATGTTTACGATTGATAAAATCTTCTACCATGCCAGATTGCAACGGGCCGGGGCGAAATAGTGCAACCAATGCCACAATATCTTCAAAACAATCCGGCTGCAGGCGTTTAACCAAATCTTTCATGCCGCGCGATTCTAATTGGAATACGGCAGTTGTATTGCATGCTTTTAATAGGGAAAATGTCGCTGTATCATTTGTTGCCAGGGTGTGAATGTCTATTTTTTCATCGACAATATTTTTGATGGCGCGGTCGATGATGGTGAGGGTACGCAACCCTAAAAAGTCAAACTTTACCAAGCCTACCGCTTCAACATCATCTTTATCAAACTGCGTAACCGGATGATCTGGGTCGCCGGGTTCGCAGTAGAGCGGTGTAAACTCAGTGAGCTTGCTGGGTGCAATCACGACGCCCCCAGCATGACGTCCGACATTACGCGTCATCCCTTCCAAACGTTTGGCTAAATCAATTAACGTGCGGACATCTTCTTCAGTTTGATAACGCGTCGCTAATTGGTCTTCTTGGACGAGGGCTTTTTCTAACGTCATACCCAATTCAAATGGAATGAGTTTTGCAATTTTATCAACAAAACCATAGGCATTTCCTAGGACGCGACCGACATCACGTACCACGGCGCGTGCCGCCATCGTACCATAAGTGATGATTTGCGCGACGGCTTCATGGCCATGCGTTTGCATGACATATTCGATAACGCGATCGCGACCTTCCATACAAAAATCGATATCGAAGTCAGGCATGGAAACGCGTTCAGGATTTAAAAAACGTTCAAATAATAATTCATGGGCGATGGGATCAAGGTCGGTAATGCCGAGCGACCATGCAACCAGTGAGCCCGGCCCCGAACCCCGTCCCGGCCCCACCGGTACACCATTGTTGCGCGCCCAACGCGTAAAATCAGCAACAATTAAAAAGTAAGCAGCAAATCCCATGCGGTTGATCACATCAATTTCAGTTGCCAGGCGTGTATCATATTCATTGAATTTTTCAGGAGAAATGTGCAAACGCGTGAGATGTTTTTGTAAGCCTTCTTGCGCGTTGTTTGCGAGCCATTGTTCGGTGGTAAAGCCGCTGGGCACATCACAGCGCGGCAAAAAGTTTTTGCCGAGTGTCAGGGTAACTGTCCAGCGTTTGGCGATCTCAAGCGTGTTTTGTAAAGCAGACGGAAGGTCGGTAAATAACGCAAGCATTTCTGCTTGGTGCCGAAAATATTGTTGTTCCGTATAATTTTTAGGACGGCGCGCATCATTTAAGACATAGCCGGCATGAATACAGACGCGCGCTTCGTGTGCTTCGAAATCATCGCGCGCGGGAAAGCGTACATCATTTGTGGCGACCAGCGGGACATCATATTGTGTGGCAAGCAAAATGGCTGCTTGCACGTGCGGTTCATCCTGGACTTGACCGGTGCGACGAATTTCCAGATAAAAACGGTCGCCAAATATTTTTTGCCAATATTGGCAACGTTTACCCGCATCCGCAGTATTACCCGTTAACAAAGCATGACCGACATCCCCTTCGTGGGCGCCCGATAATAAAATTAAACCCTCCGCATGTGTTTTAATACATTCAGCCGTAAGGAGCGGTTGCGTGCCGTGCCGGGTTAAAAAACTGATGCTGATTAATCGTAATAAATTGTGATAACCGATATTATTTTGACACAATACCGTCAAGCGAAACGGTTGCGTGGGTTCGCGATGATTTTCCAAAAAAATGTCTGCGCCCAAAATAGGCTTGATGCCAGCGGCGCGCGCAGCACGATAGAATTTCACCGCAGCAAATAAATTGCTGGGGTCAGTGATGGCAACGGCGGGCATGTGGTCTGCCCTTGCTAGGGCGACGAGTTCCTTTACTTTGTTGATGCCATCAACGAGTGCGTATTCGCTATGCGTGCGTAAATGTATAAAGCAGCAGTCCATGGGGCTCACACTGATTCATTGATATTGATTAAGGCAGTCATTCTAACGTAGTTGCCAGCATGGGTAATAGTCTGGCGAGTTCGCGACAGGTAAATTCAGTGGCGTATACGCGTACACGGTCGCCGCGTAGTGGCACAGTTGCTGAAATAGGGGCGAGTTTTAAGCGCGGGTGAAAGCGTAACACCAATTCCGTATGCGTATGCGGCGCCATTTGCCAAAACGCATCCAGCCCCTGCAAACTGACATGCGCCGCGTCAGCCTGCGCGACAAATTCTACAAATGCCTTGGTTTGCGGCGTTTTGAGTGTGTGCTCGAGTAAGCCGCCGGTGGAAGCATCATGGATGCGCAGCGGATGGGAAATGTGCGGGAGGTAAGCGCGCAATATCGCTGACGCTGTTTCGCGGCCATTACCAATGAGCCACGGCGCTATTTTAGCTTCGATCAGCGGGACCAGCGCGTTGAAATCGGCTTCCGAAGTCGCGTAAATCTTAAATTCGACATAAGGATAGGCGATGCGGTAGCCGGTGGTGCATTGCCACGGCGCAGCAATGGCATCCAATTCTTCGGCCACTTTTCCTTCGCTGACACCAAATAATAACCAGCTTTTGCGATAGTGGGTTTGACAAAAATGGGCTTCGGTGAGCATCGGCAGTACTGCGCTCTGCAACATAGGCATACATTCAGAAGGCGGCCCGGGCAGCATAAAAATTAATTTTTTCTGGTATTTTATTGCGCAACCCGCAGCCGTGCCATGGTCGTTGGGAATGATCGTGACATTGGCGGGAAACAAGGCTTGCTGGCGATTAGATTCGGGCGGTGGGTTATAACCAAAACGTATCAGGCGCGCGACGATCGCATCCCAAACCGGTTCGTAAAATACCAGCGTTTGATCAAGCGCACGCCCCAATGCGAAACGCGTGAGATCATCAGAAGTCGGACCCAAGCCACCGGTGATGATGAGTGCATCATGGTGGGCAAGTAAATGATGAATGGCAATTTCAATTTCGTCGATATGGTCAGAGACTGACATTTGTACACCTGACGCTATACCATGGTCGACCAGCTGACGTGCCATATCGCGCGCATTGCTGTTTAAAATATCGCCGCTGCAAATTTCATCGCCGGTGGCGAGTAAGGCAACGCGGCGTTCAGTGGTGTCACGGAGGATAGTGCGGGTCATAGGTGTTATAGGTGCCTTTTAGTCGTGGTGCAAAAAGAATTCTATACCTTTTTTATTAGCTTTTTTCAACTAATTTTAAAAATTCACTTCGCGTCACGGCATCTGTTAAAAATGTGCCCAACATAGAAGAGGTTGTCATGACAGCATTTTGTTTACCGACGCCACGCATCATCATGCACAAGTGTTTGGCTTCGATGATGACGCCAACGCCGTGCGCATGCGCATATTCTAAGACGCAGGTAGAGATTTGGCGCGTGAGATTTTCTTGAATCTGCAGGCGGCGCGCAAAGGTATCGACGATGCGCGCCAGTTTTGATAGACCAAAAACTTTACCATGCGGTAGATAACCAATGTGACATTTACCATAAAAGGGTAGCATATGGTGTTCGCACAGTGAATAAAATTCGATATCTTTAATGATGATCATGCCATCATTGTCAGAGGTAAACATGGCGCCGTTGATCAATTGCTCGATATTTTGTTGATAGCCGTGCGTTAAATATTGCAACGCTTTGAGCGCGCGATTAGGTGTGCCTTTTAAGCCTTCACGATGGATGTCTTCACCTAAGAAGGTCAACAGTTCGGCGATCGTTTCTTTCATGGCTGGGGTCTCGTTTGTGCGATTGAGTAGTATATAGCTTTTCAGAAAAATCTTTTGGCATTTCGCGATGGGGGGCTCCGGGGGGAAGAATCGCGATTCTCTCCCCGGCTTACCCTTAAATTGGCGAAGCCAG
>VFKI01000128.1 GCA_009885665.1 Gammaproteobacteria bacterium | reverse complement strand
TAACGGGCGTCAGAGGGGGGGTGAGCGCATTGTCTCGCCTCCATCCTTGGAGGCTCGCCCTCCGGGCGCACTGTGTGCGACAAAAACGGCTTTCCTGCCGTTTTTTCCCCCTCTGACAACTCCCCCATCGCTACGCTAGTTTATGTAGGGATACAAAAATACAGATCCTTGGAATGCCGGTTTTATTCTACCGCTCGACTGCTCAAGCGCGGCATCAAGCGCGCCACACGTACGCGGTTCTCCTGCACTTGCACAACTTCGATGGGATGCTGATCGATCAATATGCTCGTGCCGGCGCGCGGAATCGCTTCTAGATGCTCGATAATTAAACCACTCAGCGTACGCGGCCCACGTGCTGGCAAAATCCAACCACTTAAGCGATTGAATTCACGCACCGCCAGCGCACCATCCACCAAATAACTACCATCTTTTTGACGCTGCACCAATCGCGTTGTGCCCGTCGTATCCGTGGTAATATTGCCCACAATTTCTTCCAAAATATCCGTCACTGTCAGCAAGCCTTGGATGTCACCATATTCATCCACTACCAACGCGGTTACGCGCGACTCGCGTTGAAAATTTAATAATTGAATGTTGAGTGGCGTATTTTCCGGTACGAAATAGGCTTCTTGCACCATTTGCGCCAATACTTCACGGGTAATGACACGACCGGACAAAGCATCATTCATTAATTGCCGTAAATGCAACATGCCAACCAGTTGATTGATATTATTACGATACACTGGCAACCAACTATGCATGCAGTGCGCCATCTTATGCCGTATGAGATCCCAGTCCCATTCCAAATCAATACCAACGATGTGATGATGCGGCACCATGACATCTGCTACGCTGACTTGATGTAAATCGAGAATACCAAGCAACATTTCCTGATATTCATGCGGCAATCGCCCACCCGCTTCATGTACCACACTGCGTAATTCTTCACGACTCAAATGATCTGGCCGCACCGCCCCCACATTGATGCGACACAGACGTAAAAAACCATTGGCCAGCATATTGATCAACCATACCACGGGATAAAAAATTTTGAGCATCAAATACATGGGCCAAGCGACCCAATAAGCGACCCGCTCAGGATGAAAAGCGGCAACGGTTTTAGGTGCCACTTCTGCAAAGACTAATACGGCTAATGTCACGAATAGCGTGGAGACGATCACGCCTTTATCACCCAATAAACTGATGGCCATAATAGTCGCTAGACCCGAAGCAAGAATATTGGCAAGGCAATTACCAATCAGCAACATGCCCAACAATCGATCTGGATGCTTCAATAAACGCAAAATGAGGATGGCAATACGTTTTTTTTCTTTGGCGCGATGACGCAAGCGATAACGATTGATCGTCATCAAGCCGGTTTCAGCAGCCGAGAAGAAACCTGAAAACAGTATCAAAAAAACCAGAATGATACTGAAAATAACCCATTGAAAATGGCTCAACACACAGGATTCCTATTTATGCGTTCTTTGTTTTACTGTAAACAGAAATGAGATTTTATGCAAGAGATATGGGCCGTCTGCGATTCGAACGCAGGACCAACAGGTTAAAAGCCTGCTGCTCTACCGAC
>VFKI01000185.1 GCA_009885665.1 Gammaproteobacteria bacterium | reverse complement strand
TAGGGGATACGTATAATTTGTATAATTATTCAGATGGCTACTCGGGCAAAGCCCTCGTGACGCCACTTAAGGGGGAGAATCGCGATTCTCCCCCTTAAGAATCCCCCATCGCGCAAAGCCAGGTTGCATCTGGCCTTGCTGGTGTTTTTCGAAAATTATGCTGAATGATTACCATTATAGAAAATAAGGAAAAAGTAACATGACGATAAAAACCACAATCACCATTGCCCATGGCGATGGTATTGGCCCGGAAATCATGGCGGCGACACTTAAGATTTTAGCAGCCGCCCATGCACCACTGTCTTACGATACCATTGAAATTGGCGAAAAAGTCTATCTAGCGGGTAACACCTCGGGCATTCCTGCTGAAGCGTGGAAATCGCTACAACGCACTAAAATTTTATTGAAAGCACCGATTACAACACCGCAAGGGGGCGGCTATAAAAGCTTAAATGTCACATTACGTAAAACGCTGGGTTTATTTGCCAATGTCAGGCCTAGCATCGCCTATGCGCCTTTTGTGCCGACCAAGCATCCCAACATGGATTTAGTCATCGTACGAGAAAATGAGGAAGGCACATATGCCGGCATTGAACATCGTCAAACCGATGAAATGTATCAATGTTTGAAACTGGTTTCGCGCCCGGGTTGCGAGCGGATTATTCATTACGCATTTGAATATGCGCGCAAATTTAACCGTAAAAAAGTGACGTGCCTCACCAAAGACAATATCATGAAAATGACCGACGGCATTTTTCATGAAGTATTCCGTGAAATTGCCGCACAATATCCGGATATTCAAAATGAGCATTTTATTATTGATATTGGCACGGCGCTGGTTGCGGCTTCACCGGAACGGTTTGATGTGATTGTAACTTCCAATTTATATGGCGACATTTTATCTGATGTTGCAGCGCAAGTTGCCGGATCGGTTGGTTTGGCGGGATCTGCTAATATTGGCAACCATGTTGCCATGTTTGAAGCGATTCATGGTTCGGCGCCGGATATTGCCGGTAAAGATATTGCCAATCCATCGGGCTTGTTGAATGCGGCCATTCAAATGTTAATTCATATCAATCAACCTGAAACAGCTATATTGATTGAAAATGCTTGGTTGAAAACGTTAGAAGATGGCGTGCACACCGGCGACATTTATTCGCCTGAATATAGCAAGCAAAAAGTTGGCACACAGGCATTTGCCGCGGCGGTCATCGCACGTTTAGGCCAACAGCCAACGCATTTTAAAGCGGCGAATTATCAAAAAGATGTGCGCACGCGCATTGAATGCATGGGCGAAACACGCAAAGTATTAGCGCATAAGCAATTAGTTGGTGTCGATGTATTCATTGATAATCGCGCATTAAATGAAAATGCGTTGGGCGAAAAGATTTCAGCGCTTGGGTCTACACAACTGCCGCTTGGCAATATCACCAGTCGCGGCTTGAAAATCTGGCCAAACTGCATGATCGATGCGCCTTACACGGGGCATTGCAGTTGTCGCTTCCTCGTCAGTAAAGATAATTTAGCCACGGGCATTTCCCATCAAGCGATTATTGATTTATTACAGCGTTTTAACGATGCGGGTATGGATGTCATTAAGACTGAAAATCTTTACACATTTGATGGCAAGCCCGGCTTTAGTTTGGCGCAAGGTGAATAATCTTTTTTCGTCACTATGCGCCGCGCACCCTGACCACAAAATAGGAAAGTCATTCACATGCTTAAAAAAACATTATTTTATGCTTTATGCGCCGGCAGTCTGCTGGCGCAACAAGCCTCCGCTGCCTTACCTGCGACTTTGTTATATCAAAAACACCCTATTGATGCATTATGCTTGGAAAACACGCAGGCTCATATGCCCATCCATTTAGCGAATTGTGGTTTACATACGCAAAAAGGGTTACAAAAGCTTGCCGCGCATACTTTAAAAATATCGCAGGGTTTTATGGGTTATGATTATGGTTTTTTAATCGATGGCACATTGAGCGCATCCACTGCTTATAGTTATTATCGCTATTTAGGCAGTGCACATCATATTGATTATGTTTACCAACGTAGTAGTGGCGGTGGCAGCGGTAGTTTTTCAGCCTTACTTGCCGTGCAACGTCAAGGCGAAACAATTAAAGTCTCATCACTCGCCAATGGTGATCGTTGCAATGGCGGAGTTCAAACCGCCACGTGGCAAAAAGACAGCAAAAATAACGAAAATATTCGTTATCGTGTTGCGCTCACCCCTTATGCCTTATTTAAATTAGCGGCGGGTGCTGCAACACAAAAAATTCGCCCTTATCGTGATTTAGATGACAGCAGCATGAGTTGCATTGCTGAAGCCATTTATCAACATGATGTCAGCAACGCTAATGCTGCGAATAATTCAAGCGATTCAAGCAATTCAAGCAATTCAAGCAATTCAAGCAATTCAAGCAATTCAAGCAACCAAAGCGATCAATTACTTGGCGTGCAATTAACATCACATAGCACAGCCGCCCAAAAAAGCATGGCACAGGCTGCAACGTATCAAACCTGTTTTGAAAAATTATTACAGCAGCACGTGACCGGTGGGCACAATACACTGTCCTCCGCGCAACTTGCTGCATTTTCGCAGGCTTTTTTACAACAGTGTGTGCGTAAGTAATGAGCCTGCGCATTACCTAGATATTCTCAGATAAGAATGGCCTAGAGATATCATCATTGGCTGCGCCAATTTTAGGATATTTTGGGGGGAGAATCGCCCCCTAAGCCCTCCATCGCGAAAAGCCAAAAGACTTTTCTGAGAAGCGATAGAATGACTATGCGCGCGATTTTTCGAATGAAGTTCGTTTAAATCTACACGCCAACTGAGCGCTAATTTGCCCAAGTTATTTTGTAACAGCCCCTTAAGCTAGTGCCATTGATCTATAGGTCACGTAAAAAGTGCACCTAACATTACAATAGCGCCATTGGTATATGGATTGCCTTTATTGCATATGGCCAGCGATGTGAGATGCAG
>VFKI01000059.1 GCA_009885665.1 Gammaproteobacteria bacterium | reverse complement strand
TTGCCTCAGTGATCACCGGTAAGCCTAATTGATATGTGCGACCCACCAAATCACGTAAGAAACTTTTTTCTAGCGGATAAAAGCGTGATTCAATTGACTGAATAAAATAAACAAAATATTTTGCTTGCACTTTTTCAATTTGATACAGTGTTGCCCACCAGGTAAAAATGGCAATATCATAATGCATGTCGGCAATTTCATTGACTTGCTTGAAATGTAGCGTCTGAATAGCCGCATGCCAACAGTTCGGCGAATCTTTTAAAGTCGTTAATTCTGCCGCATCCATAAACACTAAAGCAATCGTCACATCATACCCAGCATCTTGTAAAAATTGTGCATGTTGCAAAATAACATACGTGCCGCCACTCATATTGGCACTGCCTAATAAAAATAATATTTTTTTAGCTTGGGCAGGTAAAATAATTTTTTGAGTTGCGGTGGGTGCGGCGAGTTTAATTAATGCCTCGGCCGCATGTTTTGCCGCCGTGCCATCACGAAAAGCAACATGCTGCTCCGCCCAACGCTGCCGCGCACATCCTTGCGCTGTTGACGATAATGCGTCAGCAATGCTTCGTTCTAATTGTTGAGGCATACTACACACACTGGTCATTTCAGCCACGTGCTGTTGCGCTAACCAGCCACTACGCTCTGTTTCATCTAACACCATCCCCACTGTTGGCGTATCACACAAACACGCTTCAAAAAAACCGCCACTGCGCACATCCGTCACCACCACATCTGCGAGTGCATAAAGCTCTGACAAATCAAACGCGTTTTCTAAAATCAATAAACCACTGGATTGCATCAACGCGATGCGCTCATGTTCAAAACGTGTGGTACAGTGATGCGGCCGCAGAATAATGTGATACTGACTGGCTAATGATAATAATGTCGGAAAAAATAATTCAAAGCCACTATTTTCACCCCAGGTGGGTAAAAAAGCCAATATGGGTTTGTTAGTTTCTATTTTCCAGCGTTTACGAATAGTCGACTTTTGTAATTGCCCTGCAAAAAAATCATCATATCGCGGATAACCAATCACCGGTAATTTATCATGCGCCAACCAAGGCGAAAAACGTTTAGCATAGGCTTCACCATGCACCAATACCGCATCAAACGGTTGCACGGATTCTGGCTGTAACCCCCACGCCTTAGGATACAAGATCGGGCCATACATTAAACGAACACGACGCGCATATTCATTTAAAATATAAGCGTTTTGCGTTGTTACCGCAACCGCTGCGGTAGGATCAACTTGATCGGAAAAAGGAATATTATACGCATAGCAATACTGCAAAAAACGATCATAATCAAACCAATTTTGCGCCGCAGTATTATTCGCGCCACGCACCGCCACCATGCGCGCATCCACCCCCAGGTGAATTAATTGCCGCCAGATAGGTGCATAATTCGCAACTTCAAAGGCATCGACATGGTAAAACTCAATGATCACACTACCTCCACTGCCACGCGCTTTACTTTATCAGCCAATATTTTCTTTACAAAATCAACATCAACATGAAAATCCACTTCCTGCCAATTACCGGCAGACGTAAAAAACCATGGCTTAACCGGCACGCCTTTTGACCACATACGATTAAAAATTTCCAACCAATAGCGGTTATTATTATCATCACGCACCACACCTTCCAAATGTTCAAGAAATAATTGACGCGCTCGCAATCCATTCACCATCACCAGACCCGGAGATTCAGCTTCAGCACACCCTGCTGCAATGGTTTTACTCACTTCCGCCACAAAGCCCTCTTCAAAATGAATTTTCATATCGTCATTATCAAACTTTTGTTTACGGCAAGCAGACAGCCAAATACCTTCTTTTTGACTTGCTAATCCCGCAAAAATTGGTGCACTAAAAATATTATCACCATTAGTAATCATTACATCATCATGCTCAATCACATTACGTGCTAGCCATAGTGATAATAAATTGTTGGAAACTTTCCAAAAAGGATTATAAATCGTAGAAATGCGATAGCCTTGATCCGTATAAAAACGCATTTTTGCTTCTATTTGTTCAGCAAGATAACCAATCACCAACACAATTTCATCAATTGCGCCCGATGCCTTGATACTTAATAACTGTTCTTCCAATAAAGTTTTGCCATTCCCCATATCAATCAGTGGCTTGGGGGTGTTTTGTGTTAGTGGCATCAGCCGTTCGCCGCGTCCTGCGGCTAAAATGATCATCTTCATTTTCTATATCCTTAATAGGCGTTTTAGCCAATACTGATAAATTGAAGGCAAACCAGCGATCCATCCACGTCGCGCCAGTCGCATTATCCAATCCGACTTGCTGTAAGGGCACCGGAAAGCCCAACTTGGGACGTTGTAAAATAGCGGTCGGTACTACATCAGCAAAAATACGTTTAAGCGGTGCTTTAACTTCACCCCCCGCCATACGCCATGCAAATGGTGTGCCAGCAAATGCTTCAACGACACGGTAATCAACAAATGGCACGCGCGCTTCTACGCTACACAACATCGTGGCACTATCCAAACGCCGCAATAATCCATGCAAATGCGCAATTTGAAAAAATGCCGCCACGATCGCCAATGCATTACCTTGTTTTAAAAAAGGCGCGACCGCATCCTCAACGATTTCTAAATCATCATGTGAGCCATACGCATACAGTGCAGCAAACTGCGCAAGATCCCAAGGATGATGTGCCGCCCAGCGAAAAATACGGTCGTAACCAAAACATACTTCATCAGCGCCTTCACCACTTAACACCACTTTATTACATTTAGCCACTTCACGCGTCATTTGATATAACAAAACTTCATTTGGCACAGACAAAGGTTCACAGCGCTGTGCAATCATACTGGCAGCCGTTGCTAGAAAATCTTCATGGGCAACGCTGATCGCATGATGACGACTGCCAAATGCTGTGGCCGCTATCTGTGCCCAAGCAAATTCATTGCTATCGCTAAAACCAATCGTCCAGCTATCGGTACGCTGCTGCGCCAGACCTGTGACAATCGTACTGTCTAATCCACCACTGAGATAAGCCCCCACCGGCACATCTGCGACTTCGCGGATTTTAACTGCATCAACAATCAATTGGCGTAACGCCATATCATCCGGTGGATTTTTTTCACCCTCAGGTAAATGCCACCAACGAATATAGCGACCTTGTGCAGTTTGATAATGTGCCGCAGGAAATTGCGATATGCCCTGCCAGAGGGTACGGCCATTAAAAAACGTACGCAGCTTACGATATTGACGCACACCCACCGGATCAAATTGCAAGCTGCTGGCAATTGCTAATAATGGCGCAGGTTCTGATGATAATAACAAACCATCACGATAGGCCATTTGATAAAGTGGCTTAATGCCTAGACGATCACGTGCAGCAAACCAACTTCCCGTCATGCAATCAACAATCACAAAAGCAAACATGCCATTTAATTCAGCCAGCATACTCGCGCCCAGCAATGCATATAATGCTAACAACACTTCTGTATCTGAACACGTTTGTAAATCTAATGCGTGACGTTTGCTTAACTCACGATAATTATAAATTTCGCCATTAAAAATAATTGTATAACGGCCATCCGCTGAGCGTAAAGGTTGATTGGCACGCTTATCTAAATCAATAATGGCAAGACGGCGATGCCCTAATAATAAATTATTATGTCGCAAGACACCATCCGCATCTGGCCCACGATATGCCATGCAATTTAATGCCCGCTTAAACGCACTGTCAGATAAATCCGATACTGTGCTAAATAAAATACCGCACATAGCAAATCCTATGAAATTGCCTTATATCCATACCACGCAACAAATAACCCATCCGCAGGATGATCATCATAGCCGACAAATTCTGTGCGTGGCGTCAAGCCTGCCGCGCATAACAAACCCGTCAATGCTTGAATATCAAACCAGCGCTCCCAACTTTCAATTTGCAATGCACCTTGATGCGCCAAATTTTTATCGATAATAATGAGACGTCCACCCGGGCGTAACACCCGCGTCATTTCCTTAATCGCTGCCGCAGGATGCGGCACATGCTCCAATGCTTCAACACAATACACTAAATCAAAATAATTATCCGGATAAGGTAAATTTTGAATACTGGCATTTTTGCAACTAATCGTTGGCGGCACATGACGCAACATTTCATTTGACACATCGACTGCGTGCACATCTACCTGCGGTAATTTTTGCTTGATTAACGCAGCATAACGGCCATTACCACAACCTGCATCCAATATGCGCGACGCATGCGCTGCTTCTGCTAAAATTGCGTGGGCGCGGCCATCGTGAGGATTCATCACGGGTGCATAATGGTGCGCAGTGGTATCAAAATGTCTAGCGACCCGCAAGCATTCTGCATCAATTGCATATTTAACTGCCCAGGAAATTTCATCTACCGGAAAATACGTTGCATTCACACCATACGCACCATAAAAACCGCCACTGCCATTTTGTAATTGCGCTAAAAATTGCATGGCGCGATCGGCGCGCACATCTTCGCCTAATAAATACCAGACTTTTGCGAGTTGCGCCAAACCGGTTGAACACACCCAATTGACATCATGATAACCTGGCACCGCGCCGCTATCTTGTTGTAAAATCGCCACGCCTGCCATCCCCTGAACCACCTCATCCACACAACCCAATTCAAATAAAGCTTCTTGCATATAAGCATAAAAATGCGTCAATGCATTGGGCAAATGGAAATCCGTCACAGACAAATTTTTGAGATAATAATCCAAAGCACGATCGGCTGCCACGCGAATATCAGGCGCATTTAATAACGTCGCCGCATCTTGTAATGGCTTTAACACATACAAATGAATACCTTCATTCACTTCGCCGCGCGCACCTAAACTCCAATCACCACCCGGCGCAGGACATTGCAAACGACTCGTGCGCGCATCCGCACTTTGCACAATCCACTGACAAGCACGTTGCAAAGGTTCCGCTAATTCCGGCAGACGATGCAACAAACTGACCCAACCACGAATCACTTGACCGGTATCAAATACATAAGAAATATTTGGATTTGCTAAGGAAAACGAACCATCGCGATTTTGCACGCTGACCAGCCACTTGGCAAAACGTGTTGCCAAGGCCACTTCACCTATCGATAATAAGGTAGGAATATAATATCCCGTTACTTCCGGGTAAGGCTGACACTGGCGATTGGTAATAGTGATCGCCTCACCCTCAATCAAATGCGTATGTATCCAATGCGTGGCTGCAGTTAACATATATAGATTCTCAGATAAGTAAATTAAAATGGCTGTAACCCGACATTCCGCACCTTTGTCTTTTTCGATAACTCTTCGTTAAAAATGTGTTTTAAATGCTCATTTACTTGCGTGTAAACTGCGCTTTAAAACCCATTTTTGCCTCGA
>VFKI01000166.1 GCA_009885665.1 Gammaproteobacteria bacterium | reverse complement strand
TTGCATCTGGCCTCGCTGGTGTTTTTCGAAGATTGTGCTGAATGGTTACAGTAGGATAAATATTATAGTTTATTTTGTACTTTTATACGGCACTCATAAGCGTAAAACTTCCCTATCTGCATTTAAGAGGGTCTATGCTATCATGCTGTTTTGAAAATACCAGTCTTTCTGACTATTCAGGAGAAAACCATGTTGATCGGTGTGCCAAAAGAGATCAAAAACAATGAATATCGCGTTGGGTTGGTGCCTGACAGTGTGCGAGAATTAGTCAGTCAACGCCATGATGTCATCGTGCAGCGTGGCGCGGGTAGTGCGATCGGCTTTGATGATGCCGCTTATCAACATGTTGGTGCATCCATTGTCGATACAGTAGACGAGGTTTTTAACAGCGCCGATATGATCGTTAAGGTCAAAGAACCTCAGCCACAAGAATGCCGCATGCTGCGCAAAGAGCAAGTATTGTTTACTTATCTGCATTTGGCGCCTGATCCGGAACAAGCCAGCTTGCTGCAAGCTTCCGGTTGCGTGGCAATTGCTTATGAAACGGTGACCAGCCCACGCGGCGGTTTGCCCTTATTATCGCCTATGAGTGAAGTGGCTGGGCGTATGGCAATTCAAGCCGGCGCAACCAGCCTTGAAATTTCGCAAGGTGGCAGCGGTGTATTATTGGGCGGCGTGCCGGGTGTTGCGCCAGCGAAAGTTGTGGTGTTAGGGGGTGGGGTCGTCGGCACTAATGCGGTGCGTGTTGCGATGGGGATGGGTGCGGATGTCGTGGTCATTGACCGTTCCATCGAACGACTTTATCAGCTCGATCTACAATTTGGTTCTAAAATAAAGACAATTTATTCAACTGTTGCAGCAGTGGAGCAGTACGTGCAAGCAGCCGATTTGGTCATTGGCGCGGTATTGGTGCCGGGGGGTTCTGCGCCACGCTTGGTACGTCGTGATATGTTGTGTCATATGCGTCCCGGTTCGGTCATGGTCGATGTTTCTATTGATCAAGGCGGCTGCTTTGAAACCAGTCGTCCCACCACGCATGAAAATCCCACCTATGTTGTCGATGGGGTTGTACATTATTGCGTAGCGAATATGCCGGGTGGCGTGCCACGTACCTCAACCGTGGCGTTAAATAATGCTAGGTTACCCTTTGTTTTAGCATTGGCAAACTTAGGTTATCGTCAAGCTTTACGTCAAGATGTACATTTAATGGCGGGCTTGAATGTCTGTCGTGGTTTTTTGACGCATCCGATGGTCGCCGCGGCGCTGCAAAAAGAATATACGCCTGCTGAGATAATGATTGCGTAATTTTTCATATAGCTTCTTTGGCGATGGGGGCGTTGTCAGCACTGCCATTAAACCCACCGTGGGCCGCGTCGGATGAAGCTGCATCCATGCGGTCGGAAAATACGTCCTTGTATTTTACGATCCGACGAACCCACGGCAGGTCGGCTTTAAGCAGCACCACGCTTATCTTCAACCG
>VFKI01000119.1 GCA_009885665.1 Gammaproteobacteria bacterium | reverse complement strand
TTTTTGCTAGGCGAAAACAGGAGCTTTGTTCAGTAGTCCGACTTTATTGATTAAACTGGTCGCTATTTATTCGCATGTAAAAACTGCGGAACTGAGTGTACAATACGGCAGTTAATTTATCGGCTATATACGGGAGATTAACATGCGTTTGGTTCAAGAGGCGCTTACCTTCGATGATGTGTTACTTTTGCCTGCCGAATCTAATGTTTTGCCGCGCGATGTCGATTTATCGACGCGCTTGACGCGTAAGCTTACTCTGAATATTCCTTTGTTAGCGGCGGCGATGGATACGGTGACCGAGGCGCGTCTTGCTATTGCCATAGCGCAAGAGGGTGGTCTTGGTGTTATCCATAAAAACATGTCAATTGAAGCGCAGGCGGCTGAAGTACGCCGCGTTAAAAAATTTGAAAGTGGCGTGGTAAAAGATCCCGTCACGGTTGCGCCGACCACAACCGTACGCGAAGTGCTGGATATTATTCGGACTTTTAATTTCCATGCCTTCCCGGTCGTCGCAGCGGGCAATCAATTGGTGGGTATTGTTACCGGTCGCGACTTGCGCTTTGAAACGAATCTTGATCAACCCGTTGAAAATATTATGACGCCTAAGGCGCGTTTGGTGACGGTAAAAGAAAATGCGGATCGTGCGACAGTGCAAGCTTTGTTGCATAAACATCGCATTGAAAAAGTCTTGATTGTGAATGATGCTTTTCAATTATGCGGCATGATTACCGTCAAAGATATTCAAAAACAACAAGAAAAACCCAATGCGTGTAAAGATGCGCACAGTCAATTGCGTGTGGGTGCGGCAATTGGCGCGGGTGAAGCCGGGGATGCGCGCGCCGCGGCGCTTGTGGCTGCGGGTGTTGATGTATTGGTTGTGGATACTGCGCATGGTCATTCAGCGGGGGTGATTGAAACCGTGCGCCGTATTCGGCATAAATTTCCTGACGTTATTTTGATCGCGGGAAATATTGCCACGGCTGCGGCGGCAGTCGCCTTAGCGGATGCGGGTGTTGATGCGGTTAAGGTGGGTATTGGCCCGGGTTCAATTTGCACGACGCGCATTGTGACAGGCGTCGGTGTGCCGCAAATTACGGCGATTGCGAATGTCGCCGCGGCATTGCAGGGGCGTGATATTGGCATTATTGCCGATGGCGGGATTCGTTATTCGGGGGATATTTGCAAGGCAATTGCGGCGGGTGCTTCGGCGGTGATGATGGGCGGCTTATTTGCGGGTACGGAAGAAGCGCCGGGCGAAGTCGAATTGTATCAAGGCCGTTCGTATAAAGCGTATCGCGGCATGGGCTCACTCGGCGCCATGGCGGGGGTACATGGTTCATCGGATCGTTATTTTCAGCAAGGTAGCAAAAAATTAGTACCAGAGGGTATCGAGGGACGCGTGCCTTACAAAGGTGTATTGTCTGCAATTATCAATCAATTGCTTGGTGGCTTGCGTTCGGGGATGGGTTACACCGGATGCGCCACGATTGATGCATTGCGAAATACAGCGGAATTTGTGCGTATCACCGGCAGTGGTGTGCGTGAAAGTCATGTGCATGATGTGCAAATTGTTAAGGAAGCGCCCAATTATCAACAGTTATAGCTTCTTTAGAAAAATATTTTGGCTTTTCGTGATGCTAAATTATTTTTATTTATCTGCAAATTTATACATGCGAGTTTTAAATCATGAGTCATACCGATATTCATACACATAAGATTTTAATTTTAGATTTTGGTTCACAATATACGCAATTAATTGCGCGGCGCGTGCGTGATTTGGGCGTGTATTGCGAAATTCATAGCTGCCATCTTGCGGATGAAGCGATCAAAACCTATGCGCCTGCGGGCATTATTTTAGCGGGCGGTCCGGAAAGTGTAACGGAAGCAACAACGCCGCGTGCGCCAGAAATCGTATTTTCCTTAGGGTGTCCGGTGTTGGGGATTTGTTATGGCATGCAAACCATGGCGGTGCAATTGGGTGGCGTCGTTGCCAAAGGGACAATGCGTGAATTTGGTCCGGCGAAAGTTAAGCGGATGGCGCCTTCCGTTTTATTGGAAAATATCGACGATAATTTAGATGTATGGATGAGTCATGGCGATCATGTGTCGCAATTGCCGCATGGCTTTACCTGTATTGCCAGTTCGGAAAATTGTGCTATCGTCGCGATGGCAGATGAAGCGCGTCGTTTTTATGGATTGCAGTTTCATCCAGAAGTATCGCATACGCAGCAGGGCGACCTATTATTGCAGCGTTTTGTGCGCGATATTTGCGGTTGTCCACCGGTATGGACGACGGCGAATATTGTGGAGGAATCGATCGCGGCGCTTCGCCAGCAAGTGGGGCATGAACATGTTGTGCTGGGTTTGTCGGGTGGGGTGGATTCATCGGTGGCAGCCGTATTATTGCAGCGCGCGATTGGCCAGCAATTAACATGTATTTTTGTCGATACGGGATTCATGCGGTTGCATGAAGTAGAGGAAGTCGAAGCATTATTTGCTAAACATTTTGGCATTCATTTAATTACGGTACGTGCTAAAGAACGTTTTTTACAAGCATTAGTCGGTGTGACTGATCCGGAAACCAAGCGCAAAATTATTGGCGGTTTGTTTATTGATGTGTTTGATGAAGAGGCCGCAAAAATAAAAAATGCGACTTGGTTGGCGCAGGGGACGATTTATTCCGATGTCATCGAATCTGCCGCTGCGGGAAGTGGTAAATCGCATGTGATTAAATCGCATCATAATGTTGGCGGCTTGCCGGCAAACATGAAATTAAAATTGCTTGAACCGTTGCGTGAATTATTTAAAGACGAAGTGCGCGCGATGGGTGAAGCGTTGGGGTTGGCGCATGAGTTAGTGTATCGTCATCCGTTTCCAGGGCCGGGATTGGCCATTCGTGTGATGGGCGAAGTGCGCGAGGAATACTTAGAAAAAGTGCGTTACGCAGATGCAATTTTGATTGAAGAATTATGCAAACACGATTTATATCACCAAGTCAGTCAAGCGTTTGTGGTATTTTTACCGGTGAAATCCGTCGGCGTGTTGGGGGATGCGCGTCATTATGATCATGTGTTGGCAATTCGTGTGGTAGAAAGTTTTGATTTTATGACGGCACATGCGGCGCATTTATCACATGAATTTTTAAATCGCGTTGCTAATCGAATTACCAATGAAGTGCATGGCGTGTCACGTGTCGTGTATGATATTTCGGGCAAGCCACCGGCGACGATTGAGTGGGAGTGATGGCTGAAGTTGGCGGAGTCTCGCGAGCGCTCCGTCAACATGTCGAGTTAGGCTCTACGCATAAATAACTTTTACACCTTGCATCCCATCATGGCATCATCTATAAACGTTCCTCAGTCGAAAAACCTCGAAATACTTCAGTATTCCTGCGATTTTTCTTCTTCCG
>VFKI01000075.1 GCA_009885665.1 Gammaproteobacteria bacterium | reverse complement strand
GCCCGAAGGGCGGGAGGGGACTCCACTGACCCCAAGCTGCTTTTCCCGGAGCGCGCTCTTTGCGCTAGCGGGGAGGGTGCCCGAAGGGCGGGAGGGGACTCCACTGACCCCGAGCTGCTTTTCCCGGAGCGCGCTCTTTGCGCTAGCGGGGAGGGTTGCATGTTACGCCGCCTATTTTTTTGTAAAAACGACACATAAATATTTTTTTTACGTTTTTTAATGTGTTTTTCGCTAATTAGACTTGACAGCAGGCTCACACCTTTCTAGAATCGCGCCTCACGTCTATCAATCGACGTTACCAATTTTTCAAGCCCACGAGCTTAGCTCAGGGTCTTTCATTAATAGCTAAGGCTGGAGTTACTCAACAAGATGCCAACCGTTAATCAGCTCGTCAGAAACCCACGGGTGATCAGAAAAGCTAAGTCAAATGTGCCTCATTTGGCTGGCTGCCCGCAAAAGCGTGGCGTATGTACGCGTGTGTATACTACTACCCCAAAGAAGCCTAACTCGGCATTGCGTAAAATTGCGCGTGTGCGTCTGACCAATGGTTCAGAAGTAACGGTCTATATCGGCGGTGAAGGCCATAACTTGCAAGAGCACTCGGTCGTATTGATCCGCGGTGGTCGTGTAAAAGATTTACCAGGTGTGCGCTATCATATGGTGCGCGGCAGTCTCGATGCGGCAGGTGTTGCCAGCCGTCGTCGTGGCCGTTCCAAGTATGGCGCCAAGAAGCCTAAGGAGTAACCAAGATGCCAAGAAGAAAAGCTGCTGTAAAGAGAGAAGTATTACCAGATCCGTTGTTTGGCAGCGAACGTCTGTCACGTTTTATTAATGTTGTGATGCGTGAAGGCAAGCGTTCTATTGCTGAACGTATCGTTTATCAAGCATTAGATGAAGCCGGTAAGCGTTTATCTAAAAAAGCTAAGGCGCATGGTAAAGACGCTAAAGATAAAAAAGACGATGAAGAGGGTGGTTCAGGTTCAACGACAGCCACCACGACTAAAAAACCTGCGGGTTCACAGTCGCATGATTCATTGGAAATTTTAGATCGTGCGTTAAATGCAATTCGCCCATCCGTCGAAGTGAAATCACGTCGCGTCGGTGGTGCCACTTATCAAGTGCCGGTCGAAGTTGATACCGAGCGCGGTATTGCCTTGGCAATGCGTTGGTTAGCGAAGCACGCCAATGATCGTAGTGAAAAAACAATGATTTTGCGCTTAGCAGCTGAAATGCTGGAAGCATGTGAAGGTCGTGGTTCGGCCGTCAAGCAGCGTGACGATATGCATAGAATGGCTAAGGCTAACCAAGCTTTCGCGCATTATCGCTGGTAGTCAGAAGGGCTTTGCCCGACGAGTAGCCATCAGAATAGTGATATCGTGTTGAAATGAATTTCGTAAGCAGCTTATTTTTAACGGGGAATTAACGTGGCACGTGCAACACCCATTGATCGTTATCGCAATATTGGCATTATGGCTCATATTGACGCCGGTAAAACAACAACGACCGAGCGTATTCTTTTTTACACCGGTGTTTCGCATAAAATTGGCGAAGTGCACGAAGGTGCTGCGGTCATGGATTGGATGGAGCAAGAACAAGAGCGTGGCATTACCATCACGTCTGCTGCAACGACTTGTTTTTGGTACGGGATGGATAAGCAGTTCCCACAGCATCGTATCAACATTATTGATACTCCGGGTCACGTTGACTTTACCATTGAAGTTGAGCGCTCATTACGTGTGCTCGATGGTGCGTGTGCGGTATTTTGTGCGGTGGGGGGTGTTGAGCCGCAATCTGAAACGGTGTGGCGTCAAGCAAATCGTTATGGCGTGCCACGTTTGGGTTTTGTCAATAAAATGGATCGTGCGGGCGCTAACTTTTTGCGCGTCGTGGGTCAAGTAAAATCTCGTTTGGGGGGTAACCCTGTCCCTATTCAATTGCCCATAGGCGCCGAAGAAAATTTTGAAGGCGTGATTGATTTGGTGCGTATGAAAGCGATTTATTGGGATGATAGCACGCAGGGCATGCGCTATGATGCGCGTGATATCGCACCTGATATGTTGGCAGAATGCCAGGCATGGCGTGAAAAAATGATTGAAGCTGCGGCAGAAGCCGATGAAACCCTGATGGAGAAATATCTGGGTGGCGAAACGCTGACTGAAGCAGAGATTATGCATGGCATACGTGTTCGTACCGTTCGCGGTGAAATCGTGCCGATGTTGTGTGGTTCTGCATTCCGTAATAAGGGCGTGCAAGCCATGTTGGATGCGGTAATTCACTATCTGCCTTCTCCGGCAGATGTGCCAGCTGTGCCGGGTCATTTGTTGGATGCAGCTGAAACGGTGGCGGTACGAAATCCAACGGATGAGGAGCCGTTTGCGGCGTTAGCGTTTAAAATTGCGACTGACCCGTATGTGGGTACATTGACCTATTTCCGTGTGTATTCTGGTGTGTTGAAGTCAGGCGATACCGTTTACAATCCGGTAAAAGATCGCGAAGAACGTATTGGCCGTCTGTTGCAAATGCATGCGAATTCGCGTCAAGAATTGAAAGAAGTGCGTGCCGGTGATATTGCGGCCGCCGTGGGCTTGAAGAAAGTGACAACGGGTGATACGTTGTGTTCCGTTGACAAGCCAATTTTGCTTGAAAAAATGATCTTTCCTGAGCCGGTTATCTCAGTTGCGGTTGAGCCTAAAACCCGTGCAGATCAAGAAAAAATGGGTATTGCGTTGGGTAAGCTGGCGCAAGAAGATCCGTCATTCCGCGTGCATACGGATGAAGAATCAGGCCAAACCATTATTTCGGGTATGGGTGAATTGCATCTTGAAATTATTGTTGATCGCATGAAGCGTGAATTCAGCGTTGAAGCGAATGTCGGTAAACCACAAGTGGCGTATCGTGAAACCATTCGTAATGCGGTGGAACAAGAAGGTAAATACGTCAAGCAATCCGGTGGACGTGGTCAATACGGTCACGTTTGGATCAAGCTTGAACCAAGAGAAGCAGGTGCGGGTTACGAATTTGTTAACGCAATTGTTGGCGGCGCGATCCCAAGAGAGTATATTCCTGCAGTTGACAAAGGTATTCAGGAACAAATGCAAAACGGCGTGATCGCGGGTTTCCCGGTGGTTGACGTTAAAGTGACTTTGTTCGATGGTTCATACCATGATGTTGACTCGAACGAAATGGCGTTTAAAATTGCAGGCTCGATGGGCTTTAAAGAAGGTGCACGTAAAGCCAAAGCTGTATTGCTCGAACCTGTGATGAAAGTCGAAGTGATCACACCGGAAGACTATATGGGTGACGTCATGGGCGATTTAAACCGTCGCCGTGGCATCCTGCAAGGGATGGATGACACCCCATCCGGTAAGTCGGTGCGTGCTGAAGTGCCATTGGGTGAAATGTTTGGTTATGCAACTGATCTGCGTTCGATGTCACAGGGTCGTGCAACGTATACCATGGAGTTTTCAAGGTATATGGAAGCGCCCAATAGTATTGCTGAACAGGTTATCAGTAAAGCGACAACAGCTTAATTTAATATTTAACATTTTTTATAGAGGATGGATTTATCATGGCAAAAGCAGTATTTGAGCGTAAAAAGCCACATATGAACGTGGGCACCATCGGTCACGTCGACCATGG
>VFKI01000048.1 GCA_009885665.1 Gammaproteobacteria bacterium | reverse complement strand
TCTTCGTTAAAAATGCGTTTTAAATGCTCATTTACTTGCGTGTAAACTGCGCTTTAAAACGCATTTTTGCCTCGATTTATACAAAAAATACAGATCCTTGGAATGCCGGGTAATAGATACGCCAAGGGTGTTTTTTATGGATATCATGTTTACAGCATCCCGCCATTAATTGAAATGACTTGTCCGGAAATATAGCTGGCATCGTCAGAGGCTAAAAAACCGACTAATTTTGCGACTTCATCAGGCGTGCCGGCGCGCTGCATCGGCACAAGCGCCTTGATGTGTTCATGACTAAAATGATTTTCACTCATAGTTGTTTCAATAATACCGGGCGCGACGACGTTGACGGTAATTTTACGCGTGGCAAGCTCCAGCGCAAGCGAACGACTCGCGCCATGTAGGCCGGCTTTTGCCGCGCTGTAATTCACTTGACCACGATTGCCGGTGATTGCGGCAATGGATGAAAGGGTAATAATTCTGCCCCAGCGTGTCGCCATCATCGGCAGCAGCAATGGTTGGGTCACATGAAAAAAACTATTTAAATTGATATCCATTACGCGCTGCCAATCGGTTGGCGACATGCCCGCCATCGGCACATCAACATGCGTGCCCGCATTATGAATTAATATTTGTATCGGCGCGATTTCCAATAAAGTGGTCAACGCGGCTTGCGTTTGTTCAGCATTGGCTAAATCAAACTGTGTAATGCTGGCAGATCCACCGGCTTCAGTGATGTCTGCAGCAAGTTTTTCGGCGTGAGCACGCTTTTGATGCGTATGCAAAATCACATGGTAGCCATTAATAGAGGCGAATCGTTTGGCAATCGCTTGACCTATGCCGCCCGTCGCACCAGTGATTAAAGCATGTTTTTTTTCTTTCATGCGGCATCCATTATCGTAAACATAATAAGAAATCTGCCGGTTATCAGCATTTTTTGCGGATGATTATCAATAGATAACATAAATTCGTAAAATGCACCAGCGCCATTGTCAACAAACAGCGACGAGCAATGTATGTTAATCGGCTCAAGAATATTATCGAGGCGCGCGACATGAAATGTACATTCTTGTATCGCCGCCAAACGGCCGGCGATTTTTAAATGGATATGGTTTGTCGCAGATGCTTGCAATGCTAAATGCAAAGCGGCTGCTTGTGCAGCATATTCTATGCCTTGTGAAGCATGCAAAATGCCTGTTTTTTTTAAAGGATGCATGTCGTCAAGATGTGATAGTGTGCGGCAATGGATTTTTTGATCTTGCCAGGCGATGACTTCATCTACTAGACACATATTACCGGCATGCGGTAAGTATTTTGCAATGGCGTCTTTTTTCATCATGGCGCAGCGTCCTCAAAAGTGACTTCCAATGACCAGGGTGGCAAGGAATCCACATAGATTTTCCCTTGTTTTTTTCGAGCAAGTTGTTCGAGAAAAGGGAGGCTGCGCGCAATGACATTGCCGGTGCGTAACACGTCAAGTGCGCTATTCGTTAATGGGCTCGCGGGCACGGCTTCAATCATGCGTAATGTTATTTTAGCAAGGGTTTGTGTGTTTTGATGAGGCGAGATGCCTAATCCCATTCCAAACCAAGTGAGCATGGGATATTTAAAACAAAGCGGGTGTGGCATTGGCAATTCGTACGCAATGAATAATGTGGGTTGTTCTGTCAAAAGGGTTTGGCTCGCTGCAGCGAGCAAGCCGCCACTGAAGGTTGCCTCGCCCACCGAAAGCGCAAGCGAAGGTTGATGTGATTGTGTGGCAATATGCCAATAACCTGCCGCAGAATTATGCAGAGATTGATGAAAAATAGTAGGGGATATTTCGGGATGCGGTTGCGCTAATGCTTTGGCCAGAGAGTCAAATGTTTCGCCTTCGCCTTCTGCGCTGGCAAATACAGTTTGCAGCTGATTGGCAGGGAGTTGCATTTGTTGCGGTAATTGTTCGGCAAGATGTAGGCTGAGTTTGACAGCATGGCTGGCGCGACGTCGTTCTCGTGGTGATAATATGGTTGTTTGGGGAATAGCGTCATCAACAAGTTGCCAGTGTTTTTGCGTGGTTAAATACGTGCTGGCCGTTGACCAATCCGGCAAGCCTGGCGCACAGATTGCGACGGCGTTCACATAACAGACAATGGCTTTAGTCATGCCCCAGTTCTCCAATAATCAAGCTGCAATTATTGCCGCCAAAACCAAAGGAATTAACGAGCGCCCGTTGGATAGCGCCCGGCTGATTGCGCAATAAAATTTTTGATTTAAATTGTGGGTCCACTGCTGTGGTGTTGAGTGTGCCAAGTAAAATATTTTGTTGAATCGCCAATACGGTGATAATCACTTCCAATGCGCCCGCTGCCCCCAGGGTGTGTCCCATCCAACCTTTGCTTGAACTTGCGGGTACTTGATCTGAAAATAATGCATAAACGGCATGATCTTCTACACGATCATTTTGCTGGCTAGCGGTGCCATGAAAATTAATATAGTCAATTTGCTGTGGCAATAATTGTGCCATCGTTAGCGCTTGGCGCATGGCAAGAATAGCCCCTTTTCCTTCAGGATGCGGCGCTGATAAATGATAGCCGTCTGAACTTTCACCATACCCTAACATGCCTATCCTATTTTCTTTGTCTGACTGTGGGCGCTCAACTAATAATAATGCGGCAGCTTCGCCCAGGCTTAAGCCGGCACGCTGTGCATCAAAGGGTCGACAAATATCAGATGATAAAATGCCGAGCGAATTAAAACCATATAAAATATTAAGACAAAGTGAATCAATGCCGGCGATCAGTACCGCGTCACATAAATCAAGCGCTAACCAATGATGCGCCATGATAAAGGCTTTGGCACTAGAAGAACATGCTGTGGCAATGGTCATGGCCGGTCCCGCCAGTCCGAGATATTCACGCAAGAATGCAACGGTAGCAAATGGATTGGCTGTTTTGTTGTGCTGATAAGCGTCGGGTAGTTTGCCTTGCGTATCACATGCTTGATAGGCGCGCTCAGCTTCAGCAAAGCCCGATGTTGTGGTGCCTAATAATAAACCTATACGTTTTTCGCCATATTTTTGTTTGCTCGCCAGTATTTTTTCTTGCATGTTATCTTGTTGCAGTGCAGCATAAGCCAGCACATTATTGCGACTATACCAATCCGAGAAGCCATGTGGCATTTGATGGTTTTCCAACAGCGGCACTCGACCTATCCATGTGTTGAGCTGAGCAGTAGAATAATCACATTGTCGCAAAGCATTTTTTTCGGCTAGTAGCGCTTCAACATGCGACTGAATGCCATATCCCAATGCAGAGACAGCGGTAAAGTGTGACAATTGTATAGCTGTCATTATTGCATCACTCCGTCTTCTCCTAATTGCTGTTGTAGCCAGTCACCATTGGTGAATTGCAGGTTGATAGATTTTATTTTATGACCCATACCGTCAATACGCATCATGCGGATTCTGGATAAGGCTACTTTTTTTGGCGTCAGTAGCAAATACCAGCTGCGCCCTTGCTTGCCAGTCGCATAATCATAATGTGCTATTAGGAAATGTGCATCACCGTTTAACACCGCCAGTAGTGTCGTGGTGAATATCCATAAATCAGCATCATGCGGTAAATTTAATGGATGTACTTTGTGCCCCTCGGCGATCAAGAGTTTTTGCTGAAAAATGATAAAGCGACTGGGGTGTGGAAAGGTGATGTTTTTTTCGAGATAATCTGGTTTTTTAAAAATAAGCACACCGCGGGTGATGAGGGGAGTGCTTGAAAAGTGCAAATGACGCTTTTCAATAAAGGTCATCTTTTTTAAAGCAGATTGCGTGTTCGTCAGACGCAATATTTGCTGTAGCGATGTTGTTTGTGCTGCCGTAGCCTGAGAAAAAGCAAAGAGTATCGTTAAAAAAACAATAGCCAGATTACGCTTCATGAAACCTCTCCCTTCTGAATAGTTTTTCAGATAAATAAATTGAAATAGCGCACATTCAATCGCAGCACCGGAGCCCCTCATCGCGAAATAGCAGCTGATTTTCCTGAGAAGCGATAGTCATATTTTCTTTTAAAGTCGCTTTGCTATTGAGATTGTCAGCAATGGATTGTAGGTAGGCCAGATTGCTGCTTAATTTTTTTCTGAGCAGATCATCTGGTAGCGGCTGAGTTAAGCTGCTATTCCATTCGTATAAAAAATCAAATGATAGCGTATCAATAAATTTTTCGACAGGGAAAGCGTGTGGGTCGGTAATATTGTCACGCAATATTTGTTGAACACGAATATTCAGTTCTGTCAGCTTATGCATGGTGTCGCCAATACTTTGCATAAAAGAAATGTCAGTATATTTTTTGTTAAAATAAAGCAAACCAATCATGCCCCAGTAAACTGCGTAATCCCATAGCACTTTATGGGTCATGATGCCCGCATGTCCCATGAGTGCGTACTGATCTTGATACACGGGCATAAAGGCATGAAAAAGCGCAAGATATTGCTGATTGTATATGGCGGCTGCCATGACGATGGATTTTCTCTGCAAATCTGTGTTAATCAGCGCGCTGATAAAATCGTTGCTAATCGCAATAAAATCACTGCCGGGAGAATAAAAAGGGTCAAGGAAAACGCCGGCTTCACCTGTTATCGCCCAGCGCTGAGCAGAATATACTTGTTGGCAACCATGCGAAACATGCTTTAATGCATGAAAATCAATGATTGTGACGTCATTTGCTGATAAAGCGTGTGCTAATTGTGGCTCATAACGCGTTAGCCATGCCAATGCTTCTTGTTGCTGGTTAATGTCATTAAATGAATGAATTTGTGGGTCGGCGACAATGCCGATGCTGGTGCAGCCTGATGCAAGGGGGATGAGCCAGACCCAATGGCCAGCGCCCATTAAATGATTGGTGCTGAGATAACGAAAATGACGCGGTACAAGCGTAAGCCAATCGGGTTGATCAGACCAAGTGTCCAGATCGATTTTTCCTTTAACCCGAAACCATGCTGCATTGACATTGTGATTGACACGTGAAGTTAAGCCTAATTGCCGTTTTAATTTGCTAGCACGACCTGTTGCATCTATTAACCAGCGTGCTTGAACGGTATGCCGCGTTTTTTGCCAGGAAAATGAAATAGTATGTTTGCTGCTTTCAGTTTGACTGATATCAATTGTTAATACGCGGGCTGAATCAAAAAAATGAGCGCCTTGCGTTTGGATTAATGTGGCCAGGTAATTTTCGAATCGGCCACGATCCAATTGAAAGCTGGGGGTTTTTGGGAAAAAAGTGGCACCTAGTTCAATGCGCTGGCTGATGTCTCGATTGTTGCCATGGGGAAAAAAGAAGCGCAAACCGGCTTTTTTTAATTGTGCCGTATTTAAGTGGTCAGCGAGCGCAAGGCGCGAGTAAAAATAATGCGCGCCAATTTCAACCAGTGATTCGCCTACTTTATGTGCGGCTTCAGCAACGGGATGCTGGCGATGTTCCAGTATCAAAATGCTTCGATTGGCATCTGCTAGCAAGAGCTGTCGCGCGAGACTGAGCCCGGCGAGGCCGCCCCCCATAATGACGATATCATACTGTTCAGCCAGCGTTTTGTTGCCAAAAGTCATAAAAGTTAAACCAATTGTAGGGATATTTTTTTGCGTAGTATTCTAGACGTTCAACGTAGCGCCTGACATGCATCGCAAGATCCTGTTCACGCGTGGCACGGTTCAGTATAATTTTATCAGCGAATAATTCAAAGATAATTTTATAGCGATTGCCGCCCAGATAAATGCCAAAAAATAAAATCACCGGCACTTCAAAAAACGAGGCGAGCAATAAGGGGCCGGTTGGGAAGTCAGCTTTTTTGCCAAGAAAATCGCAGCTTATTTTGCGTTGAGTGTTCATAACGCGATCTCCCAGCATGCCAATCATGTTGTGTTTTTTTAACGCTTGATCTATTTTAAACACACAATCAGGATCAGAGGCATTAATAAAGTATTTTTTTATTTCAGGATCCAGCGCATGCAAAAACTGATTAAATTGCTGGCTAGCAGGTTCAGCTGTTTCAATGACGATGCTTAGCGGCAAATCACTGGATTGCTTGGCCAGTGTGCGTAGCAGTTCAAAACTGCCGAGGTGCGAGCCTAACATGATGCAGCCTTGCTGGCTGATTTGTGCGTGTGTGGCTTGCGAAAAATGCTGAATGCGGATGGATAATCCCTGCGTTTTCCCTGATACCATATAAAATCGATCCAAGAGTGTGCTGGCAAACGAAAAAAAATGTTTCCAATTGTCTCGCCAGGTAGGCGGGCGCGCCAATGCCTGCGCTAAAAATTGATTCGATGCGGCTTTGCCTTTGCCCGTTAGCAAGTAATAACCCACGATGAAATATAAGATGAATCGTGCAATTGAGCGCTTAACGTGAAGAATGATCCAACGCATCATGGACAGCAATCGTTGATTGCCCATCGGTCGTGTTGCAGGCTTTTTCCAAGCGATGCTCATATTGTGCGACTCGCTGAAATTGTGCCAATAGTGATTAATTCGTCATGCTGCTGAAGTGTAAAGCTAAAACGTTCGGCCGTCATTGTTTTGAAATCCACTTGGCACGTTTGGGTGAGTTTCATGGGTTGAATGAATTTGACATTTGAAACTCCGTTTATGACATAATTTGGATTTTCTTCACTGAATAAGTTTAGCACATTTTGCAAAATCACTACGCCCGGCACAATCGGATTGTTTGGAAAGTGTCCCGGCAAGCTGGGGTGTGTGTGGTCAATGGTGAAATTTTTCATGATGAAAATAACGCTGGTTTTTTTAGCGCTACTATGTTTTTCAATAAGGCATATGTGATTTTACCCATTTCATTGCGCGGTAATTGCGAGACTTTGATGAGTGGTCTGGGTAAAAAAACCGGATCAAGCATTTTCTCTAATTCGCATTTGATTTCCTGGATGGATAAGTTGGGTGCAACGACGAGTGCGCTTAGGCGAGTGTCTTCTATGCTGTTTTCGGGTAGATAGAATACGCCTTCTTCGACACCTTTAATGCTTGTCAGTTTGATATTGAGATCAGTTAAGGATATGCGTTTGCCAGCTATATTAATGTTTTCATCGTGGCGCCCCAATAATGTGAAATGATGATGATCAATGCGCGCCAATTTATCGGCAAGCTTGATTTTTTTATGGTCGCCTGGCGTCTGTATATAACAATCTTCATTTGCTATCATTAATTGATAGTCAGGCATCAATTTCCATCTATCATCCTGTGCGCTACGCCGTGTGGCAATGCCGCCGACTTCGGTGCAGCCATAAATTTCCTGAAGAGGCGCGGCGAAGGTTTCTTCTATTGCGATGGCTAATTGTTTGTCCAGCTGAGCCGTCGCGGAAATAACGTATTGAGTATTAGAAAAAATGAGCTGACTGTCAACACACGTCTTTAAATGTCGTGGTGTGCTGAATAAAATGATCTCATGCTGAGGTAAAGTGAGTGCGGCTTGAATATCTGCAGCAAAAAACGGTTTGCCGGCGTAAAATGTATAGCCCATTTGCATAGGTAAAATAATACTGTGCTCAAAACCATACATATGCTGTGAAGCAACTGTGGCAATCACGCAAATGGGCATGTTTTTTTGTAAGTCGAGTGCGTTAGCCGTCACCTTTGCGTGTGTTACCAGTTGTCCCCAGCATTTTTGCCAAGCGACAGGCTTGCCAGTGCTGCCTGATGTGTAAAGTATGGCGACGGCTTGATCTGCATCAATCCATGGAATGCTATTGGCGGAAATCTTTAATTTATCCGGTTTGTTATGTTTTTTTGTTAGCAAAGTGGCAAGATCAGCGTCGCGAAAAATATGGCTGTCAGCAAATTCTGTTTGTAATTGCTGCAGGGTGAATGGTAAAGCATTATTCGGTAGGATGCTGATTTTTCGCTGTAATATGGCGCAGGCAAATAGCACGGTAAAATGATAGCGATCTTCGCATAGGTTGATCACCTTGCCTGTCAGCGTTAAATTTTCATGTAAATAAAAGACGTCATTTAGAAAATCAGCGCAGCTAAAAATACGGTCTTGTCGGATGGCAAAGCGGGTTTGTAATTGCGTGTGGCCGATCAGCGGCCAAGCAGCCGCGGTGAAGCGGCGCATACCCTGTTTCCAAAAAAAGCGAATTAAGGGTAGAAACATATCAGATTGGGAAAAATGAATTTTGCGATAAATGCCTTCTAACAAAAACATACCGGCAACAAAAAGATAATTAAAAATATTAAAAAAAAGTGATGCGGTGGCAGGGCGAGCGTAGAGGGTCAGTGACGTGCTTTCGAGTAACATCGCTAAAAAAAACACGCTCCACAGCCATGTCACTTTGCGGGTGTAGTGTGTGACTTCTGGGGTGTTGTCGCCATAAATAACCCGGGCAAAGCGGGTGACCAAAGGTTCTTGCTGGGGTAAGAGTGTGCGTGCAAAGCGCCATAATAACATGGTGTAAATGAAGAGGGGGAACAGGCCGAGTAGTCGGGCGTGAGTAGAAAAATAAGTCGCAATAGGATATGCGAGAAATAATGCTATTTGCAAATATTGACGAAGTTGCAGCATATTAGACTTTTTTATGCTGCTGGATATAGTCACTTAAGGTGCTGAGGCTGGTAAAGATGTTAACATTATTGCTGTCGCCTGATTTAATCGTAATGCCGTAGCGTTTTTGTATGGCGAAAGCGAGTTCAAGGATGTCGATGGAGTCTAGCCCTAAGCCTTCGCTGCCAAATAGCGTCGCATCGGGTGTGATATCCGCTGCGGGCATTTCCAGTTGTAAGGATTCGATGAGGAAGTTTGCAATTTCTTGCTGAAAATCTGTTTGACGGTGTGACATGGGTGTGACCCTCAAAAACGCTTCTACAGAATTCCCTCGCCGTAGAAGCGTTTGGTGCTTATAGTGCAGCCAAATTATTTTGAATGGCTTTGTTCAGGTTTTTAATCCAGCCATTATAATTTTTATGTATTTTGCTGCCTTCCATTAGATTCGTGCTGCTGATATACGCGATGCTATAAGTATGGCGATCATAGCTGATGCCGACTTTAGCAAAATGATCGCGGAGGGATAAGGTCGCGATGGTATAGCCTGGGCGTACATCTTGCATTACCCAGCCAAGGCCGCTGCCGGCACGTGCAATCGCTTTGCTTACCGCGACCATGCTCGGTGCGCTGGCGTGCTGAGTGATAATTTGAGCCTGGTTAACGTTATAAACATGGCTGGTATAGCGGCTACATGCAACGCTTACCATCAAAAAAGGGAATAAAACAACGATAAGCTTTAATATTTTCATGCTAACCTCTGGGCGGGTGGTTGGTATTTTGTCATATTTTAATATGGCGCAGCATGATACTAAATCACGTGGAATACGTCAAGAATAATTTTTGGAGTTGTGGCGGCAATTTAGAAATGTCCCCTTTTAGCAAGATAGAAATGTCCCCTTTACTGGATTGGTACGAGAATGATTCTTGGCCAACCAGACAGGAGCGGATCTATCGT
>VFKI01000063.1 GCA_009885665.1 Gammaproteobacteria bacterium | reverse complement strand
CATTAGACGTCATGATCAAAATCGTATGACGAAAATCTGTCTTGCGCCCATTGGTATCCGTCAACGTGCCATGATCCATAATTTGCAATAATAAGTTATAAACATCCGGATGCGCTTTTTCAATTTCATCCAATAACACCACTGAGTGCGGATGTTTATTCACAGCTTCCGTCAACAATCCGCCTTCATCATAGCCCACATAACCCGGCGGCGCGCCAATCAGACGCGACACTGTATGGCGCTCCATATATTCCGACATATCAAAGCGCACCAGCTCAACACCCATTTGCTTAGCTAATTGCTTAGTGACTTCAGTCTTCCCCACCCCTGTTGGTCCAATAAACAGGAAAGAACCAATCGGTTTTTCTGCATCACGTAGCCCTGAGCGCGCCAACCTTACGGCGGCACCCAATGCTTCAATCGGCTCATCTTGACCAAAAATCATCAATTTTAAATCACGGGTTAAATTTTTCAAAATTTCACGATCGGATGTCGAAACATTGCGCTCCGGTATGCGCGCTATACGCGCGACCACTTTTTCGATATCCACTGTTTCAATCAATTTTTTGCGCTTCGCTTCTGGTTGCAAGTATTGATATGCACCGACTTCATCCACTAAATCAATCGCTTTATCCGGCAAACGACGATCGGCAATATAGCGTGCCGATAATTTAGCAGCCGCTTCCAATGATTCATCACTGTATTTAACGCCATGATGCATCTCAAAACGACTACGCAAACCCTTTAAAATCTCAATAGATTCTTCTATCGTGGGTTCTTTGACATCAATTTTTTGAAACCGTCGTGCCAATGCATGGTCTTTTTCAAAAATGCCGCGATATTCCTTATACGTTGTCGAGCCTATGCAAGTGAGATCACCGGATGCTAACAAAGGTTTAATTAAATTCGATACATCCATCAAACCACCTGAGGCAGCGCCCGCACCAATAATCGTGTGAATTTCATCGATAAATAAAATTGCACCTTTTTGTTCTTTTAATTGATGTAATACGCTTTTCAAACGTTTTTCAAAATCACCACGATATTTAGTGCCCGCCAACAAACTGCCGAGATCTAACGCATAAATCACACTGTCCAATAAAATCTCAGGGGTTTTGCGCTCGACAATTAAACGCGCCAAACCTTCCGCAATCGCGGTTTTTCCCACGCCCGCTTCACCCACCAACAACGGATTATTTTTACGGCGGCGACACAAGATTTGCATGGTACGTTCAATTTCTTCTTCGCGCCCAATCAGAGGATCAATTAAATTCAATTTAGCGCGCGAGTTGAGATTACTGGTGAATTGCTCCAACGGACTGGAGCCATTCCCCTCTTCGCCACCGCCACTCTCGCCTTCATCATACTGACTGCCAAATTGATCTTCGCGCGTACGTGGCAATGCACCTGGTTTTGACATGCCATGCGATACTTGGTTGATGACATCCAGTCGGCTAACATTTTCTTGCCGCAACAAATAAACACTTTGACTTTCCTGCTCACTGAAAATTGCGGCAAGCACATTGGCACCACGCACTTCCGTTTTGCCAGAGGATTGCACATGAAATACCGCGCGTTGCAAAACACGTTGAAAACCTAAAGTCGGTTGAGTGTCACGGTCATGAACATTAGAAGGGATAGCGGGTGTCGTGCGATCAATAAATTCGATGAGATTTTGGCGCAGCCGTCCAAGATTCGCGCCGCAGGCTTTGAGCACATCAATGGCCGAAGCATTTTCAAGTAATGCCACTAATAAGTGTTCTACAGTGACAAATTCATGCCGTTTGGCGCGCGCTTCTTTAAATGCCAAATTCAGCGTGTACTCAAGCTCTTTGTCTAGCATGGCACACCTCCAAAGCGGAACTATAGACAATTCTATCCTGTTGATCGTTGCTCCCTAGGGTGAATTGTCAACAGACCCTAGTTAATGTGAAATCACCCTTCTTCAACACTGCATAACAATGGATGCTCATGCATACGCGCATATTCCGTTACTTGATCTGCTTTCGTTTCTGCTACATCGCGACTATATAAACCACATACTGCTTTGCCGGTCGTATGCACTTCATACATAATGCGTGTTGCCAACATTTTATCCATATTAAAAAACATTTCTAATATCGTGACGACAAACTCCATTGGCGTATAGTCATCATTGTGTAACACGACTTGATACAATGACGGAACTTTTTTGGCCGCCTGCGTTTCTGGCGTAGCCTCTGTCTCCCTACCTGGCATTACGACGTATTCAATACTCATCTCTCTTACCCTATGTATAGACTATGAAGGCCCTATTTTCCATTAGAAAACATGAATTTGGCCGCGTGGCGCAATAAAAATACAAAAAGCGTATTATAGCCTAATTCATATGGGCAATAATAGCAGCACCAAAGCCTGAACAGCTTACCAATTGTGCGCCCTGCATTTGCCGCGCAAAATCATAAGTCACCCTACCCGCCGTAATCGCCGCTTCCATTCCGTGCACAATTCGATCTGCTGCTTCATGCCAGCCCAAATGCCGCAGCATCATTTCTGCTGACAGGATTAAAGAACCTGGATTCACTTTATCTTGGCCCGCATATTTGGGCGCCGTACCGTGGGTCGCTTCAAATAATGCCACCGTTTCACCTAAATTCGCACCGGGGGCGATACCAATGCCGCCGACTTGCGCCGCCAAAGCGTCAGAAATATAGTCGCCATTGAGATTTAGCGTGGCAATAACGCTATAGTCGGCCGGACGCATGAGGATTTGCTGCAAAAATGCATCCGCAATGACGTCTTTAATAATAATTTCCTTACCGGTACGCGGGTGCTTGAATGCATGCCATGGTCCACCGTCTAACGGCGTTGCGCCAAATTGATTACGGGCAACTTCATAGCCCCAGTCGCGGAAAGCGCCTTCGGTAAACTTCATAATATTACCTTTATGCACCAAGGTAACGGATGAACGATTATGTTCGATGGCATATTCAATCGCAGCTTTAACGAGGCGACTGGTGCCGGCGCGCGATACGGGCTTGATACCAATGCCGCAATGTTCAGTAAAACGGATTTTCTTGACTTGCATGTCATCTTGCAAAAAACGCAGCACCTTAGCGACTGCAGGGCTGTCCGCACTCCATTCGATGCCAGCATAAATATCTTCAGAATTTTCGCGGAAAATCACCATGTCCGTGGT